>NZ_JBYTBG010000125.1:0-510 GCF_058788915.1 Brevibacillus sp. FW301-21C12A | reverse complement strand
TCATTAGCGTTGCATAAAAAATGAATCCATCTATTGTCAAATTATTCTGAATGACATTTTCAACTTCACAACCAAAAACGAGAACAGCCAAGCAAAAGGTAGCCACTATCCATTTGGTAGTTTTATACATTTATTACAACATCGACAACAACAAACAACACTTACTTCCTTTTCTGTCGCCCTCTGGATGTTCGTTTGGATTGGTAATCCATTCTGCCTATCCATTGTTCAAAGGTCTGCCAGAGAAACACTTTGAGCCATCTACTGATTTGCAGCAGACTGTGCTGACTGTTTCTTTCCAGCTTTACAAGAAGCAACAAGCAGTAAGCAATGAGAGCGAGAAAAACTTGATTCCAGACCGCATTTTCACTTGTTCCATAGAACGTCTTGATCTTTGCGTGTTGTTTCATCCATTTGAAAAACAGTTCTATTTGCCAGCGCCAACGGTAGATGTCGCTCAATTCTTCTGCTTCTAAGTCGAACCGATTGGTGATGATTCGAATACGATTT
>NZ_JBYTBG010000124.1:0-522 GCF_058788915.1 Brevibacillus sp. FW301-21C12A | reverse complement strand
GAGCTGTGGTGAAGTTGGAGTTCACGCCGGTCTGTCACACCGGAGGTCGCGGGTTCGAGTCCCGTCAGCTCCGCCATCTTTTACAAGGTGGCCTCCTTCATGAAAATGTAAAATGTTTTAGTGGAAATAAAAAACATTGATTTTTCATGAAAGATATGCCATAATTTAATAGTATGCCGGTATAGCTCAATTGGTAGAGCACCTGACTTGTAATCAGGGGGTTGTGGGTTCAAGTCCTATTGCCGGCACCACTTACTGGGGAGATAGCGAAGTGGCTAAACGCGGCAGACTGTAAATCTGTTCCCTCAGGGTTCGGCGGTTCGAATCCGTCTCTCCCCACCAGTATTTCGAGCCATTAGCTCAGTTGGTAGAGCATCTGACTTTTAATCAGAGGGTCGAAGGTTCGAGTCCTTCATGGCTCACCAGTATTTTTGACAAGTGGATATGCGGTCGTGGCGGAATTGGCAGACGCGCTAGATTCAGGTTCTAGTGGTGGCAACACCGTGGAGGTTCAAGTCCTCT
>NZ_JBYTBG010000123.1:0-559 GCF_058788915.1 Brevibacillus sp. FW301-21C12A | reverse complement strand
ATAAAGCGATATGTCGAACAACAGAAAACAAGGGGGTGAAAATCATGTCGCAGACCATCACAGTCAAAGTGAAATTGCTTCCAACAAAAGAACAGGCTTCTATTTTGCGTGAGATGAGTCAAACGTACCTCTCCACTATCAATACTCTCGTTTCCGAAATGGTTGCTGAAAAGAAAAGCACAAAGAAGTCGAGTAAGGATATTTCTGCTTCTTTGCCAAGTGCCGTTAAAAATCAAGCTATCAAGGACGCGAAAAGTGTGTTTAAGAAAGCGAAGAAAAGCAAATTCACTACTGTTCCTGTTTTGAAGAAACCTGTCTGCATTTGGAACAATCAAAACTATTCGTTTGATTTCACGCACATTTCCATGCCGATTATGATTGACGGCAAGGTAACTAAAACACCTATCCGTGCTTTGTTAGTTGATAAAGACAACCGTAACTTTGCTTTGCTAAAACACAAATTAGGTACGCTTCGAATCACACAGAAAGCAAATAAATGGATTGCCCAAATTTCTGTCACCATACCTACTATGGAAGGAACAGGAGTAAAAGTCATGGG
>NZ_JBYTBG010000122.1:0-604 GCF_058788915.1 Brevibacillus sp. FW301-21C12A | reverse complement strand
TGTTGGACACCTCGATTATGAACGCTTTTATTGTCGCACTCTCGATTCTCCGTGTCCAATGTAAAGTCTAGCATCAAGTTGCACCTCGGCTGTTATAGATACCTGAGCCGCAGTTGCCATACGTTCCAACCCTCATGGAGGCTGTTGCAGAAGAGTTGTAAGTCATTTCTGAAGCTTTACACAAAGCATCTCCTTTAAACAGCCTTGGACCTGCACTCATATATCCCACTGGTATTTTACCCGAATTTTGACTTCCAATCTCTGCTGTATAATACACGTTGTCACCAGTTTTTTCAACAGTTGCCTGATTGTAGTATGAATAGCCACCAATTGGACCAAAGTTGTACACTCGGCTTTCTGCAGCAGATGCATAAACTGCCGTTGCACTTACTCCAATAAGTAAGCCTACCATAAATGACTGGGTGACAACCTTACTATATCTTTTACTTACTAGAAATCGCCTCCCTTCTTAACTTGTTTATACTATACAAAAAGCTTTTTGTATAAAGATGTAAAATTTATAAATGTTTGATTCATCACCATAACCCGTGCTAGACATTGAAAAAACGTAGATGTTCCTCTATCGTGAAAGTTGTCCTGACCA
>NZ_JBYTBG010000121.1:0-611 GCF_058788915.1 Brevibacillus sp. FW301-21C12A | reverse complement strand
CTTCTGAGCCGTAGGCTTTGTCACCAACAATATGGCTTCCCGTAAGATCAAACCCTTGAAGCAAATTGATCGCTGGAACGGAATCATAGACGTGCCCCCCCGTGAGAAGAAAAGCGAGGGGATTCCCTAATCCATCGACGACGGTATGAAGTTTGGTTGTCTTTCCGCCACGGCTGACGCCTATGTGCTGATTTACTTCGTGTCCTTCTGCGTTTTTTTAGCACCCGCACTGTGTTGATGAGCTTTGACCGATGTAGAATCGATGCTCAAGTTTTCAAAGTCAGGTTCTACGTGAAGAGCTTGGAAGATGGCGACAAGTAATCCGGTATCTCTCCACTTGCAGAAGCGACTGTAGACCGTTTTCCATGAACCATAAAGTTCTTCCGGCAAATCTCGCCAAGCCGCACCACTTCGGGCAATCCAAAGAATGGCATTAAACATGGTACGATTACTTAATTTGGACGGACGTCCTGTTCGATAGGGGGGGAACATGTCCTGAATTTGTTCCCACTGTTCATCGTTTATTTCGTACCGTCTTTGAATCATGCTCGTTGCTCCATTCGTTTTTCCTAAATCATACCACATTTTCTTTAGTTTTCAGACACGTCCTA
>NZ_JBYTBG010000120.1:0-704 GCF_058788915.1 Brevibacillus sp. FW301-21C12A | reverse complement strand
TATCCCCCTCTGTTCTTCTGATATCAGCTTAACAAGATAAGGGGGTATGACTCAAATCCAATTTTGGGGCTTAAAAGCTTGCACTTTATAAAAACGGAAAGCCGCTTACCTATCGTCACGGCTTCCCACTACGCCTTATTGTTCCCGGATGGTACGGCATGGCATCTGTAAAATGGCTCCGGCGGATCACTGTATTAAATCAACCATTTCAGGGGCCATTTCAATCGCTTGACTATGTAATGATTCTTGAACCTGGCAAGTATCAAGGCGCAATCCCCATCACTAATGTAAAAGTAAACTCTTCTTTTGTTTTTCCGTCCAACCAATCTTCTCTCCACCGTGGTGTGCATATCATCTATGGCGTGGCGTGGTCGGGCATTTCTCCAGTTGCTGTGGTAGAAGTGAGCGAAGATGGAGGGCAACAGTGGAGCCATGCGGACTGGTGCGATCCCTCAATTCCTTACTCATGGCGACGATGGAAATACCGCTGGAAAGCTACTCAGCCAGGTACCTATACACTAAAAGTGAAGGCAACAGATCGATCCGGCCAATCGCAGCCTGAGAAGGCACAGTGGAATGTTAAGGGGTACGGAAACAATTCCATTCATACAATCACAGTTTATATTGACTAGGATGTGTCTGAAAACTCATTATTGAGTTAGTTTAAAGATGGACGCGACATATACAAACGCTAGGAATGATTT
>NZ_JBYTBG010000119.1:0-733 GCF_058788915.1 Brevibacillus sp. FW301-21C12A | reverse complement strand
TTTTCTTCGCTTTCTTAAACACACTTTTCGCGTCCTTGATAGCTTGATTTTTAACGGCACTTGGCAAAGAAGCAGAAGAGTCGGTAGCTCTCATTTTGTCCTGGGATGGAAAAACGTTCAATGTGTTGGGTGAAGGAAATCCTGTCTATACGCTTGCGTTTGATAAAGAAAAGGGACTGGGACTTACGCCAGATGGTGCCTTTCAAGGTACTGCAATGGATACTTCCGCGATTACTGGCGGCCCATTGGCGATCGAATACGCTTTGCAAAACATATCGACTGCCTTGCGCAAGCTCTAAAAAGGCGAGAAGAACGCCAGCGAAATCGCTCTCGTGCAACAACCGGGCGACAAGCGGATGCTCCCCATGTCTCTGAACGTTACAATGCAAAGTCAAAAAAAGGAGGGATTCATATGCACTACCAAGCGATTAATCTGAGTGAGGAACTGTCTTCATTCCACGAGCTCTGGTCTCCGAAAGTCGTCGGTGAAATCAATGACTTTCAATTCAAGCTCGTCAAGATTGATGAGGATTTTATATGGCATGAACATCCAGGTGCCGATAAAGAGCAAAACTACAAAATAACCGACATTGCGAGCATTGACGTCACATACTCCAGAAAATTCGGCGATTACAGCGCTCAGGTCATTTTTTCGGATGACGGATTGTAATATGAAGTGCGACACCAACAGCTAGATAAAAAAATGGCCCATGATTGATTCGTGTAAAATGAA
>NZ_JBYTBG010000117.1:0-790 GCF_058788915.1 Brevibacillus sp. FW301-21C12A | reverse complement strand
TATAAGGACGTTCTTGGCATCTGGATCGGAGAAAACGAGTCAGCCAAGTTCTGGCTACATGTGTTGACGGATCTGAAAAATCGTGGCGTTCAGGACATTTTGATTATCTGTGTAGACAATTTAAAAGGCTTCAGCGAAGCCATTGCAGCCAGCTATCCGCAAACGGAGGTTCAAAAATGTATCATCCACCAGATCCGCAATTCCATCAAATATGTGTCGTACAAGGATTTGAAGAAGATTACTACGGCCTTGCGTCCGATCTATACGGCCCCAACGGAAGAGGCGGCTCTCCTGGAATTGGATCAATTTGAGGAGACCTGGGGAAAACAGTATCCCCTGATTGTCCGGTCGTGGCGGAGTAACTGGGATGAACTGGCGACCTTTTTCAAGTACTCCCCTGAGTTGCGCAAGCTCATCTATACAACGAATATGATCGAAAGCTACCATCGACAACTCCGGAAGGTGACAAAGGGAAAAAGTATCTTTCCGACGGATGAATCGCTACTCAAAATGCTATATTTGGCGACGATGGATGTCATTCGGAAGTGGACAGGGCGGGTCCAAAATTGGGGGCAAATCCTTCTCCAGTTGACTGTACATTTCCCAGAACGGGTACAGATTCGATGAAGGGCTTTACATGGAGGGGCGGGCATGATAGGCTACTTTGCCTTGCGATGGTGTGAACTTCTCCATCGCCCAATCGCAAGAACTCATGCCCGCCAGTGGCTCCATGTCAAGCCCGACATATGAAGCATCGTTTTCACGTTTACACAAAAATCTTGACAGACTC
>NZ_JBYTBG010000116.1:0-800 GCF_058788915.1 Brevibacillus sp. FW301-21C12A | reverse complement strand
AGGAGCCATTCCTGTAATGAAGAAATTTGAGCTTTGAAAGAAAAAAGCGCCTCCTGTATGCTGGGTCTTGGAATGGTCACATTCACTGCCCTAATGAAAAGGAGGACGCTCTACATGAAGTATAAGCTGAAACAGAAACAGAATCAACGGATTACACGAATTACCGAAAAAACACTGGTTGTTGGCGCGGACATCGCCAAAAAGATTCATGTAGCTCGAGCCGTGGATTTCCGAGGCATTGAGCTTGGGAAAGAATGTGTGTTCCACAACGATCAGGAGGGGCTAACGAAACTGGCTGCGTGGATGAAGGAGCTTGGCCGGATACATGAGAAAACCGACATCGTATTTGGCATCGAGCCTACCGGACACTACTGGTTCCCGTTAGCGGCATTTTTGAAGGAGCAAGACATCAGGGTCGTCGTCGTGAATCCGCACCATGTGAACAAGAGCAAAGAACTTGAGGACAACTCGCAGACCAAGAGCGACTACAAGGATGCGAAGGTCATTGCCGACCTGATTCGGAGCGGGAAATATTCAGAGCCCAATTTGCCGACCAAGGAATATGCAGAGCTACGCATTCTGATGAATTTTCGGGAGAAGGTCATGGTGAGCTTGAATCAAGTGAAAGCTCGGATTACAAACTGGTTTGACCGCTACTTTCCGGAGTATCCACAAGTGTTTAAGGACTGGGAAGGCAAGGCATCACTGATGACCATGCGCCAGTTTCCCACTCCAGAGGAGATTGTCTCGATAGGCGCCAGAGGCGTTCTCACACATTGGAAGACGGAAATCAAGCGTGG
>NZ_JBYTBG010000115.1:0-865 GCF_058788915.1 Brevibacillus sp. FW301-21C12A | reverse complement strand
TTTGGTTGTGAAGTTGAAAATGTCATTCAGAATAATTTGACAATAGATGGATTCATTTTTTATGCAACGCTAATGATTCAGGGTAGAGTATGATGCGAATAGAAGAGTTGACTTTATTGAAATTCCATCGTCCTTAAAGGATGAATTCAACTGCTTATTTTATGATATCGATGTATTCAATACAAAAGCAGATGACTTGGTAACCCGCATTGATCGTATTTCAGAATATGATCGGAATCATTGGGAGTTAGGTTACACATACTTTTTTCCAGAACTCGGATTATCACTCTGGAGACCCATTATATTTAAAGAAGAGTACATGGAAGAAGATTGGTTTAAAGAAATGTGTCCAGAGAATCAAGAGGATGAGATGAGGCATTTATATTTCGAAGCCGTAAGTATCGCAAAGCGAGACGTTGATCAAAAGTGATGATTAGGATCCGTGAATAATAGTATGTCTCAGTTTGAAAGGAAAAAGCTGAATATTGTACTGAATTATTGAATGACCTTTTCCCAATACCTTAATTGGTGAGCCTCGATTTTTGGAGCAACTGTTTCCCAAATCAGCTTTTTGAACTCAGGATGAATGTAGAGGGGGCGTAATCTAAACCAAAAACGCCCCAATAGTGTGAATACTTGATCCAAACCAGTTACAAAGCTTGATTGTTGATGGACAAGTAGAGACAAATCTTCATCATCGAAAAAGTCAGCTAAAGCAGTTTCGTCAGTTTGCTTTTTGAAAATCCATGATCCGTTTGATGTTTTTGAACGAGTCTGTCAAGATTTTTGAGTCTGTCAAGATTTTTGTGTAAACGTGAAAACGATGCTTCATATGTCGGGCTTGACATGGAGCCACTGGCGGGCA
>NZ_JBYTBG010000114.1:0-1013 GCF_058788915.1 Brevibacillus sp. FW301-21C12A | reverse complement strand
CTCCCACTATAAAGTAATGTTTTCTCCTGTTTTCTCGCTCATTCTCTGTTTTTTAACTTTGACATCTTAAAGCTCTTGTCGGAAGATTGAAGGAGATACAAATATTTCTGTAAGGGCTGTGGCGGGAATAGAGCCTGCAATCACCAGTTTCCAGACTGTGGATAAAAAGGTATGATCGCACAGTGGATCTCCACATCCGCCCTCGGGGTTTACCCTCCCATGTCACGCTGGGTCTATGCCCTTACATTCCTTCGTTCTACCTCTCAAGGGGTGGAGGCCGATTCTAGCTCCTCGACTGGGTCGTTGCCCTTATGGATTATAATTCTTCGGCTTCTCCGGTGCTTCCGTTGTCATGGTTGTACACATGTGAATAAGCGAGATGACAGGTTTGTTGATAAGCTTTATGCAGCACTTTGTTGTAGCTGGGCTTGTCGAATCGGCCCCAATACTTCGTTTGCGTTATACTCTTTCTGCTTTGTCCCCAGTGTATAGAGGACGCGAACCAGTTTTCCACATAAGGCGATAATCGATTGCTTCTTCTTGAGCGGATTTTGACTACGCGTTGTATAATACTCGTGGAGCGCTTTAAACTCTTTGTTTTTGGCTACCATCGGCAGCATGCAGCGGAACAAGATGCCTCTTAGGCGAGAGCGCCCCCGCTTGCTGATTCCGGTCTTTCCCTTACGTTTTCCAGAGCTGTTCTCCGTCAGATTCAGCCCAGCCAGACGGATGATCTGCTGTCCATGGTCGTAGTTGTTCAGATCGCCAACCTCCGCCAAGAAGCCGGCGACGGTCAGAATGCCAATCCCTGGGATGCTCAGCATTTGCTTCGTTCCGGGGATCTTCTCCAGAATCTGCAGGACTTCCGTCATAATGCTTTCTTCTTGCTTGCAGTACAGATCGTACTGCTGCAGCAAGGCGGCAAGCTCGATTCGGGCAGCTGTCAGCCCCTCGGTAAGCCCGATAGAGACCGTAGCGGCAGCATAGAGCTGCTCCGCTCTCTTGATGCCCAC
>NZ_JBYTBG010000113.1:0-1050 GCF_058788915.1 Brevibacillus sp. FW301-21C12A | reverse complement strand
CGACTCATCCAAGAAGAAGGGAAATCGGTGGCGCAGGTAGCCCGGGAAATGGGGCTTCATGAAAATACCATCTATCGGTGGGTCGCTGAATTCAAGCAAGACGGCAATCAAGCCTTTCCAGGCAGTGGACAACTGAAGCCGGAAGACAAAGCCCTACGCGACCTTCAAAAGCGAATTCGTGATCTGGAAGAGGAGAACGAAATCTTAAAAAAGGCGATGCACTACTTCGCAAAAGACCGGCGCTGATCTACCCTTTCATCCACGATCACCGCTCCAAGCTCCGAGTCGCGAAGATGTGCGAGGTGTTTCAAGTTTCTCGAAGCGGTTATTACGATTGGACCCGGCGTAAGAAGAACGATCGGGCGAAGCGTCGAGAAAAGCTGGAGCAACAAATCCGGCGGGTCTTCCTGGATTCGAGACGTTTGTACGGCAGTAAGAAGGTCTTGGAAGCACTGAAAAAGGAAGGGGTTCAGGTTTCCGAGAAAACCGTCGCTCGTACGATGAAAAGGCTCGGGCTGAAATCCCGTACGGTGAAGAAATACAAGGCGACAACGAATTCGAAGCACCATTTGCCTGTGGCCGAAAACGTGCTAAACCAAACGTTTACCGCAAACGCGCCGGGGAAGGTCTGGATGACGGATATCACTTATATCCCGACAGACGAAGGCTGGTTGTATTTAGCCAGTGTGATGGACTTGTATACGCGTAAGATCGTAGGCTTTCACATGGGGGAGCGGATGACAAAAGAACTCGTGATCGCCGCGCTAGATCAAGCCTACAACCGTCAGCGACCAGCTCCGGGGCTTTTACACCACTCTGATCGCGGCAGCCAGTATGCCTCGACTGAGTACCAGAAGCGTCTGGAGAAATACCAGATGATCGGAAGCATGAGCCGCAAAGGAAACTGTTACGATAACGCCTGCATCGAGTCTTTCCACAGCGTACTGAAGAAAGAACTCGTTTATCTGGAAAAATTCAAAACGAGAGAACAAGCGAAAAGAGCGATATTTGAGTATATCACTTGCTTTTATAATGGAAAACGCATCCATT
>NZ_JBYTBG010000112.1:0-1179 GCF_058788915.1 Brevibacillus sp. FW301-21C12A | reverse complement strand
CTGTTCATCTACATCCATCCTTTGTAACTCCATGTGAGACGCCCCACAACCCCGCCGGGTAAACCCGACGGTTTAGGCTCTTCCGCGTTCGCTCGCCACTACTGACGGAATCACTATTGTTTTCTCTTCCTCCGGCTACTTAGATGTTTCAGTTCACCGGGTCTGCCCTCTCATCACCTATGGATTCAGTGAAGGATACCATCCCATTACAGATGGTGGGTTGCCCCATTCGGAGATCCCCGGATCAAAGCGTGCTTACCGCTCCCCGAGGCTTATCGCAGTTCGCTGCGTCCTTCTTCGGCTCCTAGCGCCAAGGCATCCACCGTGTGCCCTTAGTAACTTAACCACGACGCACAGGATGTGCTAGTGCATGCGTTGCCTCATGGATGAGGCGCACTTAGCATGCCATCCTTGCTTTCCGTAATTACTAAAAAGTACTTACAGTTTAAATCCTTAGCAATTACATGCAGTATCCAGTTTTCAAGGAACAAGTTGCGACGCACAGGATATGTGCCTGCTTCACCTCACGGATGAGGCGCCTTTAGCAGACGATCCTTTTGGCGTCCGCCTGGCAACGTCCTACTCTCCCGGCTCCCTGCGGAGCAAGTACCATCGGCGCTGGAGGGCTTAACGGCCGTGTTCGGTATGGGAACGGGTGTGTCCCCTCCGCCATCGTCACCAGACTTATAGGATGTAAGTCGTTCTGCGTTCTCGCATGGACGCGAGTGCTCTTAGCAGAACTTCCTTTCATCTTTTGAAGGATATGCTCCTTCAAAACTGAACAGCGAATTTGCGCTAACGGTCATATCTCCATAGAAAGGAGGTGATCCATCCGCACCTTCCGGTACGGATACCTTGTTACGACTTCACCCCAGTCATCTACCCCACCTTCGGCGGCTGGCTCCTTGCGGTTACCTCACCGACTTCGGGTGTTGCAAACTCCCGTGGTGTGACGGGCGGTGTGTACAAGGCCCGGGAACGTATTCACCGCGGCATGCTGATCCGCGATTACTAGCGATTCCGACTTCATGTAGGCGAGTTGCAGCCTACAATCCGAACTGAGATTGGTTTTAAGAGATTGGCGTCCTCTCGCGAGGTAGCATCCCGTTGTACCAACCATTGTAGCACGTGTGTAGCCCAGGTCATAAGGGGCATGATGATTTGACGTCATCCCCGCCT
>NZ_JBYTBG010000111.1:0-1199 GCF_058788915.1 Brevibacillus sp. FW301-21C12A | reverse complement strand
GAGCATTTTGCAGAAATCTGAGCCCTTGAGACACAAGGATTTCTAGGGATAAAAAAGGGACTTCACCCCAATTTGGAGAAGTTTTTCGGTGACCAAACCAAAAACGCCCAAAAGGAGGAAGTCACCTTGTATATTCTTCAAGAAAGTCTGTTTTCCTTCGAGGAACTGCAAAAACTTGAATCCAAAGAACGATTGCCTATCTTTTTCAGCGCTCTTGACCTACGTCCTTACGCCAAAGAACTGAGAAGCCGTTCCCCCCGAGGCGCTGACGGTCACTGCAGACAAGGAATCCTTCGGGCTTTGCTTGCAGCTCCGCTTGAGAATATCAGTACGTTCACTGGCCTACATCGCCGGCTGGATATGGATCTTCGTTTTCGCTATCGATGCGGACTTCGGCTTGATCGGAAAGCTCCTTCCGTGGCAACGTTGAGCCGCGTCTTTGCCGAGCTTACGAGCAAAGACCTGGTCAAGCGACTTTTTGAGGATCTGGTCACACGCTGCAAGCAAGAAGGCATCGTCGATGGAAGTCATGTGGCCATCGATAGTGCCGCGATCCATGCCTACGAGAAGAAACAGCCGAAACGTAAAAGCGAGCTCACAGGCAATGCAAACTGGGGTGCCAAGTTCGACTCCTTCGGCAATAAGGTGAAGTGGTTTGGCTACAAGCTTCATCTCGCCGTCGATACCAAAAGCGAACTGCCGATGGCGCTCGCCGTGACACCGGCTCATGTCCATGACGGCGATATGGCGCCAGATCTGATGGAACAAGTCGCGGCAAAAACCAAAGTCAGCTTCTTTGTCCTCGATGCTGGGTACGACCAACTAAAAAACTATGAGGCTGCCCGGAATTTGAAAGCACAGGCGATCATCCCGATGAATCTTCGCAATGAGAAAGAGCCGCCTGCCGGCATGACATCAAACGGAACGCCTTGCTGCTCCATGGGTTTTCCGATGACCTATTGGGGAGCGGATGGCGATGTTCTGAAATTCCGCTGTCCCCATGCTACAGGCAAGGTAGACTGCCCGCTCGGAATGGCCGCTTGTTCGTCTTCCAATTATGGGATGGTCGTTAAGGTGGATACAACCAGTGATCTGCGCCGCTACTCCACACCGCATCGGGAGAGCAAGCGTTGGAAAGAACTGTACAACGAAAGAACTAGCGTGGAACGATGCAATTCCCGCTTGAAAACCTATCTAAC
>NZ_JBYTBG010000110.1:0-1278 GCF_058788915.1 Brevibacillus sp. FW301-21C12A | reverse complement strand
TGGTATTATCCCCTCATGGTAGACAGTGAAAAAAGACCTCATGGTATGATGAGATCAACACTGTTGACCGGAGGGGATTTTCTTATGCCGCCACGTAAAGGGCAAAAACAGCAGCAATATGACGAAGCAACGAAGAGCGAAGCAGTACGTTTGCGGGTTGAGGAGCATTGGAGCTACCCAATGATAATGGAGAAATTAGGCATTAAAAGTAAGACGCAGATTCGGGAGTGGGTACAGAAACGGCAAAACGGTGAAACGTTTGAAGACTATAGAGGGCGATGGATCAAGAAGTATTTCAGCAGTCTAGAGGAAGAGAACAACTACTTGAAAGCGCAGGTCGAATACCTAAAAAAGCTCAATCCAAATCTACACGGGGAGGGAAGTTGGATAAGCAAACCCGGTTTAGGACGATCGAAGAAATGAGTCGCAAGTACGCTGTGGTCATGCTATGCGAAATAGCGGAGGTCTCCCGGGCGGGCTACTACAAGTGGAAGGCGACGGAGAAGGTTCGTAAGGTACGTGTGGAGCAGGATGCCGACCTAAAGGAACATATACTGGCAATTCACCGCATTCGCCCATACTTTGGGTATAAACGAATGCGCACGGCTCTACGCAAAGAGGGACTACAAGTAAATACGAAGAAAGTTCGCCGACTGATGCGAGAATTGGGCATCCGCTCAGTGATCCGCAAAAAGCGTCCATTTGCCGGCCGCAAGCCCTCCATCGTGTTCAACAATGTCCTTAATCGCCAGTTCGCTGCGGACGAGGCTAGAAAGAAATATGTAACCGATATTACCTATATTCGAGTCGTCGATGACTTCATTTATCTGTCCGTGGTCCTGGATCTGTATAATAACGAAACGGTTGCTTGGGAAGTGTCGGAGAGAAACGATCTTGATCTTGTGCTGTCTACGGTGAAGCAACTGGGTAATGGAGATGCGATCCTGCACTCCGACCAAGGATTCCAGTACACTACCAAGACATACGCAAATCTGTTGCAAGAACAAGGGCTAACCGGAAGCCATTCCAGACGGGGGAACTGCTTCGACAACGCTTGTGTTGAATCGTTTTTTTCACACCTGAAGACGGAAAAGTTGTATCTGGAGAAACCAAGAGATATAGCTCACGCTCGCAAACTGATCGCTGAATACATCGAATTCTACAATACAGAACGGTTCCAGAAAAAACTCGGCGACCTCTCCCCAGTCCAATACCGGGAATCGATCGCCGCTTAAGATAGCGTCTTTTTTTAGTGTCTACTTGACGGGGCTATGACCA
>NZ_JBYTBG010000109.1:0-1292 GCF_058788915.1 Brevibacillus sp. FW301-21C12A | reverse complement strand
CAGAGCAGACACCAATAATACGATAGCATTCAAATACACATACGTTTTCACTTTTTGAATGCCACCGACATGTAGATCATTCGCTGTCAGGTTTTCCTTTAAACGGGCATTGCATCGCTCTACACTCGTCCGTTTGTGATACATCTTCTTCCAATTCTTTGTGTCCCGATGTGGCAAAGAAAATCTGCGGAGATCATCGTGGACGTTCACTTTTACGACCATTCCGTAGTTGGAGGAAGAGCACCAAGCTGAGCCGTGTGGGCACTCTACTTTTCCCATCACATGCGGGCAACGAAATTTGAGATGGGTTCCGTCAGCACCTGCGTACACCATTTCAAATCCCATGCTGCATCGAGGCGTTCCGTTTGACGTATAACCAGCAGGTGGCTCTTTCTCGTTTCGGAGGTTTAGAGGAATGATAGCCTGTGCCTTGTATTGATGAGCGATTTCGTAGTTCTTGAGATGATCGTATCCACCATCCATCACGTAATTCTTACACACTTCCTTGGCTTGGTTGTTCACTTGTGCCAGGAGAGGAGGAGCCATGTCTCCATCGTTGACGTGAGCAGGAGTGACTTCTAAAGCAACAGGCAATTCGCTGTCCGCGTCTACTGCCAGATGAATTTTGTAACCGAACCACGTGATTTTATTGCCAAAGGAGTCGAACTTGGCTCCCCAGGTGGCGTTTCCTGTTCCTTGGCAGCGAGATTTCGGTTGCTTTTTTTCATACGCATCAATCGCCGTGCTGTCGATGGCAATGGTCGTTCCTGTAATGATTCCCTCTTCACGGCATTGCATGACGAGGTCGTAAAACAGCTTCTCGGCAACGCTTTTCTGGACAATTTGAGCAAATACGCGACTAAACGTTGCAATGGATGGAACGGGTCGATCAATGGGAAACCCACACTGGTAACGAAAGCGTAAATCACTTGTGAGTCTCAGATGAAGAGCAGTAAATTGCGAAATTCCTTCGAAAGGAGCCGCCAACAAAGACCGTAAAATCGCTTCGCGGCTGTGTCCCGTTGCCCCTTGGGGCGTAATGCTTCTCAATTCTTTGGCGTACGGGCGTAAGTCCAGAACCGAAAAAAATAAGGGCAGACGTTCTTTCGATTCAAGTTTTTGCAGTTCCTCAAAGGAAAAAAGTGATGGCTGGAGAATATACAAGTGACTTCACCTTCCTCGAAAAGTTTTCGTGTGTGGTTGCTTGAAAACTTCTCCTTCTTGGGGTGAAGTCCTTTTTTATGCTTTTCAAGTGCTTGATACGAAAGGGCTCAGAAATCTGCAAAAGGCTC
>NZ_JBYTBG010000108.1:0-1343 GCF_058788915.1 Brevibacillus sp. FW301-21C12A | reverse complement strand
GATTCATCACCATAACCCGTGCTAGACATTGAAAAAACGTAGATGTTCCTCTATCGTGAAAGTTGTCCTGACCATCACAAGATAGGAGGAAATCTACGTTGTCTAACCAGTTTACCACAGACTTAATCGGCCTTCCATCGTTTCAACTTTCCCATTGGGACAAAACGACTGAAACCGATTGGGTAGTGACTCTCACTCCCAATCCAGCCTCTCATCTGTGTCCTCTCTGCCTGAAAGAGAGCACCAATCATGCTCGCCCAGGGTACCGTCTTCTTCGTCACCGCTTTATTCCTTCATGGGGTACTGTCTGGGTACGTGTTCCTGTATATCGACAACGTTGCCACGATTGCCAGATCACCTGGACTCTCGAATGGGATGGAATTCCCTATCGAGGAACGGCTACTTTTGCGTTTCGTCAAATGGCCGTTGAGTTGTGTCAGAAGAGGGATTTGCTTAGCGTTTCCAAACAACTCGGAATCTGCTATACGACATTGGAACGGTGGTATTACCAACTGGCTCCTCAGCTTCTCGCTAAGCCCCAAGATCATCTTACGCCTACTATGGTCTGTCTGGACGAGTTTGCTCTCCAAAAAGGACACAAGTACGGTGTCAACCTCATGGATGCACAAAGCGGGCATATCTGGCAGGTTACAGAAGGGCGTTCACGTGAGCAGGTTCGTCAGGCTCTCATGAACTGGCCCTTTGCTACGCCTCCACAGGTTGTTGTGACAGACTTGGCTCCTGGAATGGCTGAGACGGTTCGCGGTGTTTGGAAGGATGCCACGGTAGTAGCGGACAAGTTCCACGTCATTCAGCTCTTCTCCAAATCGTTAGAAGCTGCTCGTAAACGTACCCGTTCGCGGGGAACTCATCGCCGGGGTAGACATGAACAACGTCTGCTCCACACACCTCCTGATAAACTGAAACCTGAGGAACAGGAGGAATTGAAAGCCTGGTTCGCTCAAGATCCCCATTTGGAACGCCTTTACAACGCTCTTCAGCACATGAGAACGGTATATGCAGCTCAGACAGAAGAGTCGGGAAAAGAAGCACTCCAACAATGGATAACCGAGCACCTCACATCTCCCACCTCTGCCGTCCGTTCGATTGCAAAAACAATCGTTCAATGGCGACAGTCGGTTCAGAATTATTTTTCGTTTCGAGTTACAAATGCTCCGATTGAAGGGACACACAACAAAGTGAAAGTCATCAAGCGACGAGCCTATGGGTATCGCAACATCGAGCGGTTCAAGATTCGAATTCGGCTGGAGTGTAAACCAGCCATATAAAAAAGTGAAAAACTACGCTAGAGGAAGATCAAGCACGTTTAATGGTGAAGAGCT
>NZ_JBYTBG010000107.1:0-1473 GCF_058788915.1 Brevibacillus sp. FW301-21C12A | reverse complement strand
GAGCCTTTTGCAAAATTCACTTCTTGATTAGACGCGATAAATTCGAAGGAGTCCTTGCATGAAGAATTGTTATCAAAATAAAAGAAAATCAAGGGCTAACACTGATTTTGGGCAGACCTGCAGAATTTTATCGCTCCGTTTTTTACGCAGCTTCCTTCTCGATCTTATGTATTCTTGCCACAGCCAGTGCGGAAACCAAAAGGACGATGGCATTCAGATATACATGCGTCTTGACTTTCTCGATGCCCCATACATGCAGGGAATTGGCTGTCAAATACGATTTGAGGCGAGAGTTGCAACGCTCTACACTGGTTCGTTCGTTGTAAAGTTCTTTCCAGCGTTTGGTATCTCGATGTGGATGGCTGTATCGACGAAGATCATCCTTGATGTCGACTTTCACCACCATGCCGTAATTCGATGCAGAACAAGCCGCCATGCCGAGAGGACAGTCCACTTTTCCTGTTGCATGGGGGCAGCGGAACTTGAGTTGGTCGCCATCGGCTCCCCAATACGTCATCTCGTACCCCATGGAGCAGCAGGGAGTCCCATTTGACGTCATGCCAGCGGGAGGCTCTTTCTCATTGCGTAGATTTAGTGGGATAATCGCTTGCGCCCCGATTCTACGAGCAGCTATGTAATTCTTCAACTGATCGTATCCGGCATCCATCATGACGAAGTCCACTTTTGTTAGCCGACGAGCCGCTACCTGCTCCATCAGCACAGGACCCATATCTCCGTCATTTATATGGGCGGGAGTGACCTTAAGAGCCATGGGCAATTCGCTTTTTGTATCCACCGCAAGGTGAATCTTGTACCCAAACCACGAAAGCTTATTTCCGAACGAGTCGAATTTGGCTCCCCAATTGGCATTGCCTGTCTGCTCACTGCGAGACTTCGGTTGCTTCTTTTCATACGCTTCAATGGCTGCGCTGTCGATGGCCAGATGGTTCCCCTTGATGATTCCTTCACTTTGGCAGAAGCGAACGAGATCCAGAAATAGTTGCTCTGCCAACCCCTTCCTGGTCAGTTCGGCAAATACTCGGCTAATCGTAGCGATTGATGGAGCTGAGCGGTCTAAAGGGAAACCGCATTGATATCTGAAACGCAAATCCAACTCAAGACGACGCTGCAATGTGGTAAATGTTGAGATTCCTTCCAACGGTGCGACCAGGAGTGCCCGAAGAATCGCTTGGCGGCAGTGCCCTTCAGCACCACGGGGTGAAGTACTTCTTAGCTGTTGGGCGTAGGGACGTAAATCAAGCACGCTGAAGAAAATAGGCAATCGCTCCCGCGATTCTAACTTTTGCAGTTCCTCAAAGGAAAACAGACTTTCTTGGAGAATATACAAAGTGACTTCCCTCCTCTGGGGTTTGTGGTTTGGTCACCGAAAAACTTCTCCAGGTCGGGGTGAAGTCCTTTTTTTATGCTCAGAAAACCTTGTTGCTCAAGGGTTTAGATTTATGCAAAAGGCTC
>NZ_JBYTBG010000106.1:0-1491 GCF_058788915.1 Brevibacillus sp. FW301-21C12A | reverse complement strand
TTTTGGTTGTGAAGTTGAAAATGTCATTCAGAATAATTTGACAATAGATGGATTCATTTTTTATGCAACGCTAATGAGATGCGCCAATTTGTCCGGATTGACGATCAGGTACATCCGTTCGATCCGGTCTTCCTGCTGGTTCAGACTGATCTGTACGATTATTTTCAGCTCGCCTTGCGAAAAGACCGCGATGCCATCCTGCCCATTGATGGAGCGAATTTCCATCGCGGAATGATTCGCCCATCTCGGCCAGATGCCCAGCCAGAACGACGCCACCCGTCTGCCGGAAAAATCGGGCGCAGTGTGCACCAATAGCTTTTCACGTGCCGGATTTCGTTGAGGTCTGCCCCGGCCAGCGCCGCAAACGTTTCCTGCACGATGTCCTCTGCCTCTGCCGCAGAGCCCGTCATCCGGTAGGCGAGCGAAAACAGCAAGCCCTTGTGCTCCATGTAAACTTGCGATGCTCGCACTCATTTATTCGGCATGACCAAACTGCCAGATCGTATGGCTCAGGCTGCCGTAGCGAAAGCTCATGTGCAGCCGCTGCGCCGCCCGCTCGTCGTCTGCTGCTCCCATCGCGTAAACGAGCGGCACAAAATGCTCGCTGCCGTAGACCGGGACCGCTTTTTCCGCATGCGGCGCAAGCTCGCGATAGCGCGCCAACTCATCGACCTTCCAGCCGGTCAGCGTCTGCTGCAGCCACTCTTCGAACTGCAAGGCCCAGTCGAAGGCGCCTTCCGACGTTTCGCGCATATTCAGGTAGGAAAAGTTGTGAATCGTGCCGCCAGAACCGACAATCAGCACGTCTTTTTGCCGCAGAGGGCTGAGCGCTTTCCCGATCGCGTACTGCTGCACAACCGTCAGATTCGGGTTGACGGACAGAGCCACGACAGGCACATCCGCTTGCGGGAATATATGGCGCAGCACGACCCAGTGGCCGTGGTCAAGCCCTCTTGTCGTGTTCAAGCCGACAGGCACGCCTGCGTCGCGCAGCAGTTGCACTGTCTCTTGCGCGATAGCTTCGTCGCCTTTTGCCGGGTACTGAATCTCGTACAGCTCTTGCGGAAAGCCGCCAAAGTCGTGAATCGTCGGAAACGTCTCCATCGTCCCCACCATCTGGTCAAAAGCTTCCCAGTGAGCGGAAAACATCACGATCGCGCGCGGGCGGCGCGGCAGTTGGCTGGACAGTTGTTGCAACGCTTGTGTATAGGAATTGTTTTCAATCGCAAGCAGTGGAGCGCCATGTGCAACGAACAAAGATGGCATCATGAGAAACACTCTCCTCTATATTTTTAAAACCAGGTTACTTTTCGTAAGTATTATAACCGATCTTTGTTCGCCTGACTATCCTCTGGAAAAAATAAAGCACGGCCCGCCCGAGGCGCTGCGCTGATGCACTAACCCCTACGGCAGCATGACGGATTGTAATATGAAGTGCGACACCAACAGCTAGATAAAAAAATGGCCCATGATTGATTCGTGTAAAATGAA
>NZ_JBYTBG010000105.1:0-1551 GCF_058788915.1 Brevibacillus sp. FW301-21C12A | reverse complement strand
CGGATTAACCCCCTAGGTTTGGACACATACTCTCTTATTCTTACTTTTTCATAGCTTTTCGTTTTTGGGTGAGGAATACTATTGACGGTAACGGCTTGACATGGAGCCTCTACGGGCATAATTTCTTACTCAAGTCCGATGCCTAAGGGTTTCGTAAGGCTACCCAGCCTATCATGCCCGCCTCTCCATGTAAAGCCTAACGAACTTTCCGGTATGAATCCATGTGACTCTAGATTATTACACACGAACGGCTTTAATGGGGATAGGACTTACTTGGTTTTGTCTATAAAACTCGGCAGGTGCTAAATCACGAATGCTAGAGTGAATTCTTCTCTCGTTGTAAAACTTCATATACTCGGTTACCACCTCATACGCTTCCTTGTACGTTTCAAATTCGTGTCGAGATAAGCAATCGTCCTCCAATAGTCGGTGAAAGGACTCAATATGTGCATTCATATTCGGAGTCCTGGGCGGAATTCTCTCATGTTCAACCTTGAATGATTCACAAGCCTCTTGGAAGGCATGGGAAATAAACTGTGGTCCATTGTCTGATCGGATCACAGGTTTTGGGTCATCTTCAAATAATTGGCGTTTCCATAGAGCCTGTTGTAGAGTTCTTGCCACATCTTTTCCTTCACAAGTTAATCCGATATGATAGGCAACTGCCACTCGATCATAGACATCTAAGACGGTCTGAATAAAGAAAAAGCGGTCTTCTCCTACAATGTAACCATACTTGATATCTGTCTCAAAAAGCTGATTCGAATTCGTAATGTTACGGTTTCTAGCAAGCTTTCTAGGGTAATGCGTTCGTTTCTGGCGTTGTGGACGAAGAATATCTAGCTCTGTACAGAGTCGATAGACTTTCTTCTTGTTGATAATTAAATCATGCTCGCGGCGCAGGAGAACGGTTAGTTTGCGATAACCGTAGGCATACCCGTCTCCAGTGATGCTCTCCATCAGCCACTCCTTGATTTGTTCATCGGAAACCTTGGTTCCATCTTGTTTGAATGAGTAGCCCGGTATTTCTCGTCCCTCACGTACTGTTTTTTCTAGATGTGGTTGAGTCTTTTGTTGCTTATGATAGTAGTAGGTCGATCTCGGAATCCCTATAAGACGAAGCACTAAGGCTGCTTCGTATCCCTGTTGAATATAATGTTCGGCTACTTCAAGCTTTTCAGTAAGTGAGGGTTTTTCTTTTTTATGAGGTCACGCAAGATGGCAATCTCTAAATCCTTTTCACCCAGTAAACGCTTGAGTTGATCGTTTTCTTTAACCAAAGCCTTGGAACCTGCATCATCGACCACAGCCATATTGAAATCCTCGAACTTTCCTGCATCTGCATCTTTCATCCAACGTTGGACGACATTGTAGTGGAGTTCGTATCTTCTGGCAACGGCAGCTCGATTTCCACTTTCCAGAGCTTCTTTTACCACTTGCATTTTAAACTCATTGGAGTATTGTTTTCGTTTCATTGTTGCCTTCCCCCTGTTCACATATAGTGTACTAAATTACACTCCATGTGTCCAAGTTTCCTAAGGGGCTATTGAG
>NZ_JBYTBG010000104.1:0-1563 GCF_058788915.1 Brevibacillus sp. FW301-21C12A | reverse complement strand
TTCCAAGACCCAGCATACAGGAGGCGCTTTTTTCTTTCAAAGCTCAAATTTCTTCATTACAGGAATGGCTCCTCGTTTGAAAAAGAAGAGATCCATCGTAAGGCTGAGGAACTGAAAGAATCTAAGAATCTAATGATTGAGGAATGTCAGTTTGAGATCAGTGATTTAAAAAAGCAGCTACAAGCTGCTGCCGAGGAAGTAGATCGATTCAAACAAATGAAAGAAGAAGCTGAGCGTCTTGTACGACAGATGGAAGAATCTAGCGAGAATAACAAGCTGTTGATCCAGGAGTACAAAGAGAAAAACGATACGTTAACCGGTCTTGTAAACGATTTTCGTCAGGGATACGAGGAAAGTAAATCTTATAAGGATCAAGTTGACCGGTTAACACATCAAATCGCCAAACTCCAAGAGGAACTGAATAAGGAAAAAGAAAATCTTCAAAGTATGGAAGAAATCCGGAAAGAAGTACTTCGTCAAGCACAGGAACGTCATCAAGCTGAACTTGAACGCATCGTCGAAAAGAAAGACGTTGAAAAAGAGCGTGAGCTATTACATCTCCGTACGGAGTTCCAGGACAGGCTTCAAAAAGCAAATGAAGAATCTACAACTAAAATTCAAGCTCTTTATGAACGGATCGAGCAGATCAGAAAGGAACATGAGGAAGATTTAAAAAAGCAGGAAAAAGAATATGAGCATCAGATTGAGGAATTGAAAAAGAAAAAGTAACGAATAAGCCGGTTTTCCTTAGCGTACAGGATTCCGGCGTTTTATCTATCAAACAGGGCTTAGCGTACAAAATCCGCACTTTGTTGGCGGTACCCCTTTTATAGAAAATTAGTTCCTTTTTACCAAATTATCATATATTTCATATCATTCTATTTACATAGGTAAATCAGATGGTAGAATGGTATTTGTAAATATTTCCATAAATTCAAACGGAGGGGATATTGTGAAAAAAAGATTTGCTGTTTGTGCGTTCGCTACTATGCTGGCCACGATGAGTATCTTTACTCCAGCTTTTGCTGAATCAAATTCGAAACAGTCTGACCAACAAAGCCAGGAAAGAGTGGGAGTAAAAGTTTCCTCAGATCCTACTACAATATCTCAGTTGGCTGCTGCGGCTGGTGTAACAGCAGGCCCTTTTATTCTCCGTCAAGGTGGAGGATGGCCTGGGTATTACAATCATAACATCTCAATGGGTGAAGCCGGGACAATTTCCGTTCGGTTGGTTCAGCAAGGAATACATACTGGAGAACAAGCTTCGACTCGATGGACACTAGAAAATTCAAGTGGGACAGTGCTTGCAACAACAGATGTGAAAGGTGATAAGAATCCATACACTATTACATTCACGAATGTTAAACTAGGTGACTATAACCTAGTATGGGAAACTCTAAATAGCTACGATACACAAGGAAATTACTATATTTATGCTCCGTCAGGTACTGAGGTAAGCAAGTAAAATATTAAAAGCCCATTCCACATGGTATTATCCCCTCATGGTAGACAGTGAAAAAAGACCTCATGGTATGATGAGATCAACACTGTTGACCGGAGGGG
>NZ_JBYTBG010000103.1:0-1729 GCF_058788915.1 Brevibacillus sp. FW301-21C12A | reverse complement strand
AGTGTAAACCAGCCATATAAAAAAGTGAAAAACTACGCTAGAGGAAGATCAAGCACGTTTAATGGTGAAGAGCTAAAAAAAGCTTAGTTTTGATAATAAATTGTACACAATCAAAAGAAGGTGAGATTCTTACTTAATACGTTCAATATGTTGTTTGGTTTGCTAAAGCTTTTCCGCACATCTAGGCGTTTTGTTGCCCCAAGCCAAGCGATGTGATGCGTGGTCCAGCTAACAGAGCCCCCATTACAATGATTATTGGAGAATTTAGGATTTCAAATTGGTAAGCTTAGTTTTGGAGGTAGAAAATCAGTGAAAAAAATGAAACTGCTATCATTATCACTTCTGGCAAGTATCTCTTTTTTATCTACAAGTGCTGCTGCCCATGATGATCGTTGCAACGATTCCAGTTGCCATGTGTGGAGAGGTGGATTTAATACTGGGGACAAGGTCAGTGATTTGAAATATTGGTTGGATTCCTCCGTTTCCGATGCTGGCTATACTTCTATCATAAATTTTGGAGCCTCGTCCTGGAATAATATATCAACCAGTGTTTCACTTTCTCAAGTTTCAAAAAAAAATGATTCACAGGTCAGAGTTTATGTTTCTTACTACTCTCAGTTTTGGGACGGACAATGGGAGCCTTATTATACTGATTCAAAAGGAAATTTAAATTTTGATGGCAACAATTTCGAGGATTGGAGTTTAGGGAACATTAGACTTAATCTGCAGCAAATAAAAAATCGTTCCTCCAGCTTTAAAAAGAAAGTGGCTGTGCATGAATTTGGTCATTCTTTAAGTTTGGCGCATAACATGGATGATGTATCAGTCATGAAACCAGGAGAACTTTCTTTTAATGAGCCTCAAAAGGCAGACAAAACCCACTTGAAAAATAGATGGAAATAACTTGGAGGGAAACAAACATGCTTGGAAAAATTGTAATGGCTTTAACAACTTCGCTTGTAGCTGGATACGTTTACCTGGACAATCAGGTAGAAGTGAGAAACTCTCACGCTTCCGTTACTGTGTATGAGAGCGTAAAGGATTTGGAGAAAGATGCCGACCTGATTATTATTGGAGAAGCAACGAATAAGACTGAAAACTATATCAGGTATCATGAAAATGGCGAAATTGATGATTATTCCACAAAAAGAATGGTGAAGGTTCAAAAAATATTTAAAAATAATTTGGATGAAAAGCTCGCTGTCGGCGATGAAGTCGAGGTCTGGGAGCCTAGTATCATCATAAAAGACGGTGTCATCGGAAAACAGCAGCGGACGATTGAAGGTTATCGCCTGATGCAAAATGAAAAGAAGTATGTTTTATTCCTGAAGAAAAACACCTATTTTAACAACCTGGCCCCCTTGGGCGTGATCCAGGGCAAGTTTCCTCTCGATGAAGCAAGTAAAAGTCTGAATTACGCGTACAAGGACGAATTTAAACATTATAACTTTCCTCAGTTTGACAAGTTGAATGAAGAAGTTTCCATTAAGTACAAAATGGAATAGCCCCAAAAGAGAGTCTGTCTGTCAAGATTTTTATGTACACGGAAGGACATCCATCGTCGCGAACCCCCTTACTTGTTTAGCTGGTGCCAGCAAACAGAGGGGGTTTTTTCTGTGAAAATCCACTTATGCACCGCCGGGATATAATTGGGGCTTGCTGAACGAATGAGAAATATACAAGAAATCATGAATAATATGCAGATTTGGTTCCAAAACAGCAAAGTCAG
>NZ_JBYTBG010000102.1:0-1890 GCF_058788915.1 Brevibacillus sp. FW301-21C12A | reverse complement strand
TCCCCCTCTGTTCTTCTGATATCAGCTTAACAAGATAAGGGGGTATGACTCAAATCCAATTTCGGGGCTTAAAAGCTGTAACTGAGGGAGGAATACCGCTAATCTCGTCTTATACCCTTATCTTCAAAAAGGAATTCTTTTTAACCTACACCGTGCCGACCGACTTTCATAGGGCACGGCGTGCGATCAACTACTTAAGAAGTGCTCATTTACTATAGGCTCTGTGAGCATGAATAACTTTGAGATGATAAGGGCTTTGAGTCGGAGCTCATCTTTTCTACCGTTTCCTTTTTAGAAAATTCAAAATACTATCTCTTCCAAATTTTATGTTATTATGTATAAAACGGAAAATGGAGGTAATCAAAAATGTCATTCAAGAAGCTAACGCTCGCTACTGCACTCGTAAGCACTTTAGTATCACCTGGAGTAACTGCTTTTGCCCAATCCAAGCATTCGATTGAACCTGCCGTTACCAAGGAGAAAGTCGGCCAACTAGAGATTGTTGAAAAAGTGTGGGAGACACCAGTCAATTATGATTTTCAGGTCATCACGAAAGAAAATAGCAAATCAATCATGAAGCCTTACCGATTGGATTACAACGGAACAGACTACGAAGAAACCAAAACGCAAAAATACAAATCCAAAAGTTTCGAAGCGGAAGTAACCAATCGAAGCAATTTAACCGATACGGTTACACGGTCTGTTTCCAGGAAAACCTTCTTAACAGGCAAGGTAGGTACGTCAGGCGAAGGCAAATTCAATATGGGGCTGATCGAAGCGAAGGTAGGGTTCAACGCCGAGGTTTCCTTTGGAACAGAGACCACTACAACCACTACTTACACCTGGAACATCCCTGCCAGAAGCGTGACCACGATCGAATATGGATCAAAAGCCGTTGACACAAAAGGGTATATCACCAAATACATCGATGGGAAGGCGGTAAAGTCCACACGTGTCTATGCTGACTACTCGTATAAAGAATACGCCGACAAAGACCCACAACCGTTGTAATCAACCCGTAAAAATCAAAACTGCGCTAACCATTTGGACAACGTGCTTCCTTCTCCTCTTTGCTCTGACTGGATGTCAATCGGAGCCTACTCCAGTGAACAGCAGCGGTACCTTAAACCAAGAAACAGTACCAGCGACAACCAAGGCGACCAAGTCCTATAAATCGATTACGGATTACTCTACCGAGATCAATGGACAGCACATGAAGAACTCTGTCTTGGAAATAAAGAGAGATGGCAATTTGGCAAGCCTGAGCATCAAAATATGGTTGTCCCCTGAACTGCGAGAAAAAATGATGGATACAGAAAGTCCCGTCTATTTTACTTTCGGCGATGTGATGGGGAGTGAAAAAATCGCCCAGTTGCTTGTGGAGTCTCCTCCCGTTGTTCCGTTTGACCCAAGCAGTACGGACGGAACGTATACCCTCTCTCAGCAAATCAAGCTGAAGGAGAAACTGACAAGCGATGAAGAAAAAGCGCTTTTTTCTCCTGAGAATTATGAATTCCAGCTCTTGAACGAAGACAAATTAGCTGTGTACACGATTATTGGCTTGGAGCTATCCACGATTCAACAGCCTTAGCTCATTAGACGATTTGTCTTCTTAAGAACCAAGGCTGCCCGAGCTTATGTCGAAATACCTTAAATGAAGTTGCCTAAAAAAAACCCTTAGGTTTGTTTCTCCCTAAGGGTTTTTCCATTTTATTGATATTCAGACGATTTTTAGACAAACTCATAAAAAGTGAGCAATACCAATACCTGAAGAGTTTTCTGTCAATTCGCAAGAGAAGTTAAGGTTTGTGCTATTGAGCCTTTTGCAGATTTCTGAGCCCTTTCGTATCAAGCACTTGAAAAGCATAAAAAAGGACTTCACCCCAAGAA
>NZ_JBYTBG010000101.1:0-2061 GCF_058788915.1 Brevibacillus sp. FW301-21C12A | reverse complement strand
CCATTCCAAGACCCAGCATACAGGAGGCGCTTTTTTCTTTCAAAGCTCAAATTTCTTCATTACAGGAATGGCTCCTCAATGGTGACTAGCTCTGGTACTGTGACTGTAGTTGTTGTCGTTACAGCTCTCATATATTCAAAGCGAATGGCAATATGTGAATCCTGAGTGTTATCGGGATAATCAGCGAGATTATCGCCTAAGATTGCTTGTTCCGAGTGATCACCTTGTGCGTCTGGAAATTTCCAACCCCCATTTGTTGTTTCAATTTTGTTCGCCCACATTTCAGTGATTCCATCATAGCCTGAAAGTCCATTTAACCTTACACCAGTAATATTGTTCCCCGGGGTATAACCTTGTGCGGGCCCATAAGCAGTCGTTTTGAATCCGTACCGGTAAATCTCAAACAAATATTTTTCTGTTGGTGAATCAGGTGGACTCCATTCCACGGACATAGGTAAAGAGGTGAGCGGAATCGTAAGTTCATTCAACCCTGCGCTTCTCTCGTATATGGTAATACTGGTAGCCTTGGAAAGATCGACAACCTCTGGCACATATGTCGTTTCTGTTTTGGTAACAGTTTTCATGACCTCAATCGTTTTTGTAACCTTGCCAGAATCCGGCACATTTAATAACTTGATGCCGTTAAACTCCGTGTCGTTCGCAATCTCATCGATTGCTTTTTTGATCTGCTCGACCTCTTCCTGAATGCTCTGCCTGTCTACTTGCGTCAGCGTATCGTTTGCGGCTTGTATTGCAAGCTCTCTCAATCGTTGCAGATTAGGATTTTGAATCTCAGCGAGGCCACCCTCTGCGGTTTGAATAAGTGAAATACCGTCCTGTATGTTTCGTTGCGCCTGATCCAGTCCCCTGATCTGTGCTCTCATCTTCTCTGAGATCGACAACCCTGCCGCATCATCTGCCGCCTTGTTTATACGAAACCCTGACGATAACTTTTCCAACGTACTGGCTGTATTTTTATTGTTTTTCTGTAGTCTGTTCAGCGCGTTCAGTGCAGGTATATTCGATTTGATTATCATCTCTTACACCCTCTGCTCCCTACTTGAACTGGAATCTTCCGATCATGGCCGCCTGCGGCGATAACCCAAAATCATCCCTCTCAACCGAAATCAGTTCCTCGCTTCAACCGTCATACATCATTCGGTATAAACAGGCATTGGGCTGAATTCCGCAAAAAAGACGGCTTTTCGGCGATGTACCACTATATAAACCGCTTCGCTTCATCCATTCCTGCTTTTTCGCTTATATTTATCCCTTCTATCGGGAAATTGTAACCCTGAAATTTTTATTATTAAAAAGAGGTACTCCTGATCTTCAATCCTCGTGTTTCAACTTTTAGTCAAACCTAAAGTTACAAAAACGGCAAACTCTTGCCTTAGCCTTGATAATCTCTGCGCACTGTGGGCATTCCTTTGTTTCACTTTCATCGGCACCATTTATCTGCGATGCGTTTTGAATCGCCTTGATCTCCTGATTCAATAGTTCTTGCTGGTTCAGCATATGCCTGTTAATAAAGTCCTGTTGCTCTTTGATCTCTGTCCGTAATCTCTCAATCTCATCCCGGACTTGTATTTTTCTCTGCTCGACCGACTGGCGTTTCTCCTCTGCTTCACGATTCTTTTCCTGAGCCCCCTTCTTCCATCTGTATCCGAAATAAAAGCAGATTCCACCAAAGAAGACCGCCAAGTAAATATAGACACCTGCATCTTCTTTTGTGCTCATAGCCGCCAACAAACAAATCACAACTATCAGAAAGCATGCGGTATATGCGAGAGTGCCAATAAAATTGAGGAAGCTACCACTTGCTGATGTCAGCACTCCAGTCTCCTCAAGTTTGGACAGTTCCGTTTCCCGCTTTTGCAGTTCTGTTTCAAGTTGTTGCATTTTCATCTTGAATGCCTCTGTGGTATCTATTGTTCTTACTATGTTTTGCATGTGCGCCACTCCTTCCCCGTCGTACACTTTATTAGGACGTGTCTGAAAACTAAAGAAAATGTGGTATGATTTAGGAAAAACGAATGGAGCAACGAGCATGATTCAAAG
>NZ_JBYTBG010000100.1:0-2083 GCF_058788915.1 Brevibacillus sp. FW301-21C12A | reverse complement strand
CATAATCTTCAGCGTTGGCCGTGCCTATGCACAAATCCGCAGCGATTCTCTGTATTTTTGACTTGCGAAAAACAGCGTAGACTGGAAAACGTTGCTTGCCGAATTTTTGTTTATATAACGAGAGCAGTTCGTTCAACATTGTTGGTCGGTGAGTAGGGATAAGAGGGCAAGGATGATAATAATTATTGGAATCCTTATGTTTTTTTCCGAAAGTAGGAACCTTTGATTGACCGATTAAGCTTAGCCATTTTTCCTTAATACGTTTAAGGTTCTTCCAACCTGCTTTGTGATCAACGCCCCAACCGAGAAGTAGCCAGGGATGCATTTGTAATTCTTGTAGTGAAATCAATGATGCAGTGATGTCATACTCTCCTGAAGTGACGAGAGATTCAAACTGATCGACGGCGTTCGTAGACTTGGAGTTTTGAAGATTGAAAAGGTTGTAAATATGGAACCTTCCCGACACGGGCTTATCTTTGCCATAGATTTCTTCAACCAAAAGGATTAATTGATCCATTGTCGGATCAGGAGTTATTTCACCTTCCGCTTTGAATGATATATTCAGCTTTTCTATCAAGTCAGGATTGATTTTATTGAAATCGGCTGATCCTGGGTTAAGCAAAAGACATGCCCCAATAGACATCTCAGACTGCCCCCACTGGATGTAAGCTGTTGTTCGATAAGTATGATCTCCACGTTTGATGAATGTTCCATATGCTCTTGGTTGGTTCATATACATTCTCCATTCAAATTTTTATTGATATCTACCCCGACGAGATCTGAAACGGTAACATTGCCAAATGCGGTATAGTAAATAGTTAAAACCGATACGGCTATCTCTGCTTCTCGTTTGTCATCGCAATCCATGAAATCAATTGCGTTTTTTGGAGATTCATCGTTAATGAGAATTTTATAACCTCCATCTTCTTCAAGGACACTCACATACAAGGATATCTTATTGGTTTCTGGCCCCCACCATGCCCATTCTTCATCTAAATCCGTACCCTTATTAACCCAATGTCCGTTTGGATTTGGTACATAGGAGGATTTATCAACTGCTTGATTTCCTTGCCTCAACAAAAGGTATAAGAACAGAATAAATAGGAATAGGATCCAAATCATAAGCCACCCCCACCCTTTCCGTTTTATGTCTTCCACCAAAAAGTATCAAGGGACCCGATCAAATAATTAATCACCAAGTTGGGTTTTTTAGTTCAGTGACAACTCCTCGGTAATGAGTCTCAATACTTCACCGATATTTCGGTTGTTTATTACAGCATCAGCGATAGAGTCTAAGGGAGTCGGATCGTGATTGATAATTACCACTCTTGCACCGTGTTCTTTTGCGATCATTGGAAATGAGTTAGCAGGAGAGACAACCAGTGAAGAGCCAAGAACAATAAACAAATCGGATTGTTTTGTCTCTTTCTCTGCCGCCGCTAACATGTGGGGGTCTAATGACTCTCCAAACAACACGACAGAGGGGCGGATAAACCCACCACACGTACAGTACAAATGATTTTCAACGTATCGGTCTGTTGAGTACATAGTCCCGCATGAATGGCAGTGCAATTTTTGAATTGTCCCGTGCAGGGGGATGACATTAATGTTTCCTGCTTGTTCATGCAATCCATCCGTGTTTTGCGTAATGATGGATTTTACTTGAAACTGTTGTCCCCAGGATGACAAAATACGATATCCAATGTGAGGTTTGACGTTTTGCAATGTTTGAATCCTCATGCGATAAAAATCAATGAATTCTTTCTGGTTATATTTCATCGCTTCCACACTGGCTAAGGATTGAGGGTCTTTTCCATGCCAAAGTCCACTTTGGGATCGAAAGTCGGGAACCCCACTTTCCGTACTCATGCCTGCACCCGAAAAAATTACGGTATATCTTGATTCCTTCAGCCATTTTGCAATCATTCATGACACCTCCGCTACATGTTCTTTATGGTTTCATATTACCAGAACAGTGGTAAAAAATTTGATCGCTTCTTTTTATAAGACGAATTGTCAAGACAAGTGCGACAGAGCTTCCATGAATGATTCGTAAGCGGTCTTCCAACCCAGACATTTTCTT
>NZ_JBYTBG010000099.1:0-2094 GCF_058788915.1 Brevibacillus sp. FW301-21C12A | reverse complement strand
TTTCCGCCTTGTAAAACGCAGGCTAGCTCTGCATTTTTACGCTGCGATTTTCTGTACTTTTATTATGCGATATACACTACGCAACGAAACCAAACCTGTTTGTAGATTCTCAACCTGTTGAAGAATGTGATGATTTTGATTTTGGCTGGTTCAGAACTGCCGCCAATCCAGAATCCATAGTAAGGGCATTTTCCCATCTTCGGATCAAAGAGGGATATAAATTAAGGGCTTATCAGTATACGGACGGAGCAAATGGAAACGGAATCGTTTGGGCTTTACCAGTCGATACTGAACTTCCAGACCCAAATGAGTGCCAACGTTTAGAAGAGCATTTCCTATCTGCACCGAAACCCTCCTTTGCATTAGCCGATTTCATGCAAGCCATCGATGGCGACCGAACCCCTTTATCATATTTGCAAGCATCCATCGTGTTTCATGAACTTCATGAGTTTGGTGCGATGTGGCACGGAACCTCATGGGGGAGAGATATAATCTTACCACTGACGGATGATCAAAAATCACATTATGGCCATTATGAATGGGAAATGATTGAGGATGAACCCGAAATCATTGAGCCTCACTTTTATTACGATGTTGAAGGTAATCCTGTCATTGTCTTCCACACCATAAATGATATCGGAACCACAACCTTTAATCGTTATGTTCATACCTTTAGTAAAAATGACTATACAGCACATGTTGAACGAACCTGTATCGCAACCGCAGGTGGTGGAATTATCTTCTAAAGAGGTGAACGTATGATTGAATTTACCCATAAGAGCGGGCACGGTCAAATTGAGCTAATTGAGGATGGAAGCGTTCGATTTAATATGATGGGAGATGATCATCTTCTCCAGACGTTACAATTAGAGTTTTCGAAAGGCATTCCTTCATTAAAGGCATTTCAACAGAAAGGTATACCTGGGAAAATGAGAGGGTATAGGAAGATCGAGAGGACAGAGGATCTCCTTACTCTACTTAAATCGTTTCAGGAGCACTATCCCCAATTTGATATCATGATCAAGCATAAAGTTGATAGTCAAGAATTCAAAAAGAGGTACACCCTACTGAAGTGGAATGGGGAATATGGAGCTGATGCCATCTTTATCGTCAGGGATAATTGGAAGGCAAAACAAAGCTTGTTTACACCAGGTCGATGTGAAGATTTGTTTTGGTTTCATGCAGATTTGGCAAATGATCCGTCTGTTTCAAGTTGGGAAGATTTTGGCGAGGAAAGTTTTGACGATTTAGAACCGATCGCTTTTTAATGGGGATGATGGAATGCGACAGTATTGGGAAGATATTATCGTGCTTTCTGGTGAAGGTGGCAGAATCACTTTAATCGGTTCAAAAGGGACTGTAAAATATTTTGTGTAAACTCTCATTCCACATTCCATTACAATGAAACAAAGTGAGGTTGAGAGAACACATGGGACTCATTCCAAAAGACCAGCTGCGCCAACTTATCAAAGAACACAACTTGCAAACCATGGAGGATGTTCAAAAAGCCCTGAAGGACATTTTTGCAGAAACACTGCAAGAAATGTTGGAGGCCGAATTGGATACCGAATTGGGCTATGCCAAGCATGACAGCAAGCAGAAGCAGACGAAAAACAGTCGGAACGGCTATAGCAAAAAAACGGTTACGTCTGAGTATGGGGAGTTGGATCTCACGATTCCCCGTGATCGTCTTGGAGAATTTGAACCTGCGATTGTCAAGAAACACCAGAGACATGTAACGGGTATTGAAGATCAAATCGTCTCTATGTACGCCAAAGGCATGAGCACACGGGATATTCAGGATCATTTGCACAATCTGTATGGACTTGAGGTATCCCCGACCCTTATCTCCAACGTAACAGCTAAACTGTTACCTCTTATCAAGGAATGGCAAAATCGCCCGCTGCAAAGCGTGTATTCCGTTGTTTTCATGGATGCCATTCATTTTAAGGTAAAACAGGACGGGCAAATTATCAGCAAAGCCGCCTATATGGTCATTGGCATTGATTTGGAAGGTTATAAGGACGTTCTTGGCATCTGGATCGGAGAAAACGAGTCAGCCAAGTTCTGGCTACATGTGTTGACGGATCTGAA
>NZ_JBYTBG010000098.1:0-2859 GCF_058788915.1 Brevibacillus sp. FW301-21C12A | reverse complement strand
TGGTTGTCTCGACAACTCCCACGATAAAGGAACATCTGCGTTTTTTCAATGTCTAGCACGGGTTATGGTGATGAATCATTTCTTTTATTAGATGGTAAAATTATCTAAAAAAGAGGAGGGACTCGCTTGCTAAATACGTACAGAATGCTTTTTTTCATAGGCATGCTCTGTGCAGCAAGTGTGTTCGGCTGCACGTTAAAATCGGAAGAGAGCGTACCCCTTCCAGTTGAATCCGGTATTCGAGATCAGATACAAAAAGGAGAGATAGAAGGGATCCCAATCCCTCTAGGCGCAACGAAAAAAGAGGTACTCGATCAGTTAGGGAACCCGATTCGTTCAGGAAACTCGGAGTGTGGCTTCACTTTTTACTATGAGGGCTTTAGCCTGGAATTTGAGGATTATGCTGATTCCATAGATCAGCTAAACGAGACTAGTCAAGTAGTTCTTCTGAGCGCTGACTCCAAAACGGTTGGTCTTACCGGATCCCCTGATGAAATCAAGGGAATTCTGGGAACCCCTTCACGGGAGATACTCGATGATACGGGGGATGGCACATTCATTTTGGAGTATGCAGGAAACGACTACATTTGTAAGATCATTTTTGCTACCCCTCATAGTCCGGCACAGTATATGGTTCTGCAAATCAAATAAACCGCAGGCGATGACGGGTTGTTTTTTTGCTGAACGGAATGGGAAAATAAATTTTTATAGATAAACTAACATTTTCTCTCTGAATGGCCTATAGAAAATCCGCGAAGGAATGGTATAATTGCAAACAACTTTTTGCTGTTTGCTTTTGGAGGAGAGAAACCATGCATTTGTTATCAGAGAGAGAATGGCTCGCGTATCGGGAAAAAAACAAGGACCGAGCGCGCATGCTGATTTCCTGCCCGGACCGTGCGGGGATCGTGGCGGCGGTCTCGAATTTTTTGTTTCAGCAGGGCGCAAACATCGTCCAGTCTGACCAGTACACGACTGACCCGGAGACAGGCCGCTTTTTCATGCGGATTGAATTTGATCTGGTCAACCTGCAAGAGCGCTTCGAGGCGATCAAGGCGGAGTTCGGTCAGGTAGCCGACAGCTTCGGCATGGACTGGTCCCTAGTCGAAGCGAACAAGCGCAAAAAGGTTGCCTTGTTTGTTTCCAAAGAAGACCACTGTCTGCTGGAACTGCTGTGGCGCTGGAAGTCCGGCGAACTGCACGCGGATATATCCGTTGTGGTCAGCAACCATCCGGACATGCAGGAGACGGTGGAGTCGTTTGGCATCCCGTACCGCTGCATTCCGGTGACGAAGGAAAACAAGCCGCAGGCGGAACAAGAACAACTGGAAGCGGCAGCGGGCGTCGACCTGATCGTCCTGGCGCGCTACATGCAGATTTTGTCCCCGCGCTTTCTTACGGACTACGCGATGCGGATCATCAACATCCACCATTCGTTCCTGCCTGCCTTCGTGGGTGCCAAGCCTTACGAGCAGGCGTATCGCCGCGGCGTGAAGCTGATCGGGGCGACCGCGCACTACGTCACCGAGGAGCTGGACGCAGGTCCGATCATCGAGCAGGACGTGCAGCGCGTCTCGCATCAGGAGGATGTCGAAGCGTTGAAGCAGCTCGGACGCCAGGTGGAGCGCACCGTGCTGGCGCGCGCCGTCCGCTGGCATCTGGAAGACCGTGTGCTGGTGTACGGCAACAAGACGATTGTGTTTCCGTAAACATGATAGAGGGCAAAATGGCTTCTTGTATGTGGTTTGGCCAAGCAGGAAAAAGCTTCCCCGGGGAGGGAAGCTTTTTTTGTGCGCCATGCATGGCGACTAACTAATGGAAAGTGCGTTTGAGTTACATTTGCTGGTCCCTTTGTAAATTCGGTTAAAAGAACGGTGTACGAGATATTTTTGCTTTACTGGTAATTGGTGGTATAATATACACGCCCTTCAAAAAGAAAAAGGGTGCCGATTTTTGGAAAAAAACAATATCAATCTTCCTAGGCTTTTTGATTGGGTTTGTATTCAGTTTTTTTAGAAATTCCAGTCGTTATTCAAAATTTTATCGAGTTCATAATAATGGTGATATTTGGATACTTAACTATAGCCTTCAATCATCCAAAGGTTTTTTCGCGATAAAGGTGCAAAAGGTAAATGGGATAAGTCGTTATTCCTTTCTCTTCATTGATTGTAATCCATACATATCTGTCTAAAAGAAGCGTTTGGATAAGCTTTTCTAACATGGGATGCGGGAGGTCCGACAGATCAAGAAAGTCGGGGGTATTCGGGTTGGTCTCTTCAAAAAGCAGGATCTGATTCAAGTGAACAAGGTCATCTTGCTGTTTTTTCGAGTTAAGTGAACTTGAAATAAATTAAAGATTTTTAGGACCATTCCATTAGTAAATAATTTGGAATTTGAAAGAAAAAGAGCCCTCTTGGTACGGTGCGAGGTGTCCGCAAGTTGCGTAACTAACGGACACCTATACACTGAAAAAGCTGTTTGCGGAAACTCTGCAGTCGTTGCTAGAAACGGAACTCAACACGGAATTCGACTATGAAAAGCATGATGCAGTCGCAACAGGAAGACCGAGAAGACAGTAACGAGCGAATACGGGAGGTGAATATCACGGTGCCACGGCGCATAATGGTGAATTTGAGTTCGTTATCGTTCCAGTCAGAAATTGAGAAACGGTGAAATAGCGAGAATGAATGAGAAAAACTTAATATATATAGGGAGGAATTCTCTTGGATTTAAATTTTACGGTTGCATTTATTATTCTGTTCGTTATTTTGCTAAGTATTTTAAACCACTAGCGTTGCATTAATCTTTTCATACCATTCAAAATCATCATAACTTTCAGCGTTCAAGTGTTCTCAGGCA
>NZ_JBYTBG010000097.1:0-2867 GCF_058788915.1 Brevibacillus sp. FW301-21C12A | reverse complement strand
TATGAATACAAACTTTCGGATATCCTCTAGCGCAAAAAAGGACAGTCAGGGCGTTTTTCCCTGACTGTTTTTCTTATCCTATCATTGATTCTAACGTTGTTTCCTCCAGGCGGGAGTTCCGCCAATACCTCTGCCATTCAATTGGGAAGTGATGTACTCTTCAATCAGTTCCATCAAGCAATAGAAGGCAAAAAAGTGGGACTCGTCACCAATCAGACAGGTGTAAACAGCAAGGGAATTAGTACGATTGATTTATTGAGACGCGACCACTCCTTAACCTTGTCAGCCTTATTCGCCCCCGAGTACGGTTTGGACGGAAAGGGCGAGTCAAAAGACCAAGTGAAAACTTACACGCATCCTGTCTATGGGATCCCGGTTTACAGTATTTCCGGGGTGAACCGGATGCCTACCAAGGAAATGCTCGCTACCATTGATGTAATTCTCGTCGATCTGCAGGATAACGGCTCCCGGACCTCCACTTACATATCCACCCTGCAGTATTGCCTCACAGCAGCAAAGCAGCAAGGCAAACCAGTAATCGTGCTTGATCGTCCTAATCCTGTCGGTGGCACGATCGTGGATGGACCCGTCTTGGAAAGCCCGTACCGTTCGATCATTGGGGTAGATACCCTACCGCTTGCACATGGCATGACGATTGGCGAGCTGGCGCTGTTTTTCAACCGGAACATCGGTGTGGACTTGACTATTGTTCCGATGCAAGGCTATACCCGCAGCATGGTTTTTCAGGAGACCGGACTTCGCTGGATTCAAAGCTCGCCACAGCTTCCCGATCTGGCTGCCGTGTTCGGCTACATGGCCACTGGTTTGGGAGAAGGTATCAACCTCAATCAGGCAGACGGCTTCACCTGGATTGGTGGAATTGGAATCCCTTCCGACCAGTACGCAGATTTGTTAAACGCAACTAAACTGCCTGGAGTGACCTTTTTGCCTGAAAGCAAAGAGACATCAGGTGGAGTCAGACTGCATATCACCGACCCACGCCGATTTAATCCGGCAAAAACCGGGATCTATGCATTGGCCTATGCCAGACAACTTATCCACTTCCCAGTGCCGAAAAGCGACAGAACCGTAGAATTGTTCGATCAGGTGATGGGCACGAACAAGATCGGCCAATATCTGGAGCAAGGAAAGAGTCCACAAGAAATAGAGGCTATATATAAACAAGCGCTAGCCCAATTCCGCGAGCTTCGCAAGGCATATCTGATTTATGGCGAGCAGCCATTTCAACCAACTCAGCTGATCCATAGTAAGCAGACTCTATCTGTGAAGCCTAATACTGCACCACCTGCTGCTTCACCGGCCAGGGCACAGCCAGGCACGAGTGTGACGAACTCTCAGCCGAAACCGCAGTATCAGTCCGTCCAACCGCGTCCTGCTACCAAGGCAATCACGCCGGGAACGAGCAAAGTCGCCTATCTGACCTTTGATGACGGGCCATCTCCAGTAACCCCACAGGTACTGGACACGCTAAAACGGTTCAAGGTGAAGGCTACCTTCTTTATCGTTGGCAGAAATGTTCCCGGCCATGAAGCAATTTTGAAGCGGATTGTTTCAGAAGGTCACGCAATTGGTGGCCATACGTACTCCCACGACTACCGCGTTATTTACAAAAGCGTCCAGGGTTTTTTCACGGATTTTGACAAAGGCAACCAGTTGATCGAAAAAGCAACAGGCATCAAGCTGACATTCTTCCGCTTTCCAGGGGGAATCACCAATACGGTCAGCCTGAAGTATCAAGATCCAACACTCTACACCAAAGAGAAACCGGTCATGCGCGCAATCAAAGAAGAAGCTGCAAGACGTGGTACCATCTTTATTGATTGGAATGTAACCAATGAGGATGCACGAAGCAACCACTATACAGCTGAGGAAGCACTCGCGAACGTGAAGAATCAAGTTAAAAATCAGAAGGAAATCGTCATCCTGATGCATGATGCCAGTACCAAAATGGCGACTGCACAAGCTCTACCGGGAGTGCTACAGTTCTTGAAAGATAAAGGCTATCGTTTTGAAGTAATCAATCATGACCATCCCACCTTAGCTGCAGTGAAGTAATGATGAATAAAGCCCGCTCACGGCGAATAATGCCGTAGGGCGGGCTTAGACTGATGCTTGGATTTATACGTAGATGATCATGAGCCGTTCTTTCCCGAGCCAATCAGGAACAGATGCATATGGCGAAACCACCTATATCATGAAAGGCGGTTTACATTATTTCTGAGCAACATCCTTTCATTTATGGTTGACAACAAAGGTTGCCTTTACCTGTTTCATGAGCAGACTTTAAACTACTGAGAACGCCTGACCAAGCCATTTGATGCCACTTAAATGCCTCTTCCCATTTCTCATCTTCCATAAACCCCGAATGCACAATGGTAACTGTTGTGGTCTGTTGATCCACTGACGCAAACGTTACTTTCACAATGGTCAGTTCGTTAGCTTTGTTCATGATCTCAGCGAAAGGGTCTGGTCCCTTCCATGTAAATTGTGATTCTTCTTGATCAAGCAGTTTTGTTATTTTGCAACCTTTGGTATTCATTCTAGTAGTGTTACCTGGTTCGAAATATAATTCGAATGGTCCTCCTTCTATTGGATTTATAACTGCTTCAGGGGCAAACCATTCAGAAACTCTGTCAGAAATAGTCCACGCGAACCAAACCAAGTTCAGTGGGGCATGAATCGTGACCTCATTTTTTATGAACCTTTGTGTAGAAGAGGCGGCCATATCAATCCCTTCATAAGGTATTTTTTACAAAATAAGTATATCATTAGCTCTTCACCGTAAAACGTGCTTGATCTCCCTCTATCGCAGTTTTTCGTGTGAACGCTCACCAAAATGTTGACCA
>NZ_JBYTBG010000096.1:0-3010 GCF_058788915.1 Brevibacillus sp. FW301-21C12A | reverse complement strand
TTTGAATCATGCTCGTTGCTCCATTCGTTTTTCCTAAATCATACCACATTTTCTTTAGTTTTCAGACACGTCCTAAACATAAAGTTGTAATTCTCAGTGAGTTTATTAGGTATATTTTGTATTTCCTTTAATGCACTTTTTTCTAAATGCAATACTTGATCTGTTTTTTGGTTACAGGAAATACACAAAACACACATAAGAACAATCAACATGGCTAGTCTAGTTTTTACATTAGTAATCATTATTCTCTCCCTTGTTTATTGAATGTTTTCTTAAACACTTATAAGTCGATCGTAGTATGTAAAATAATGCCCATCCAGTGTTAAAAAATAAAACGTCAGATTTCAACCGCAATTTGCGTTGAGTTGACGCACTATCGACATTCAATAAATATATCAGAGAGAGGAATTTCTCTCTGATATATTTTTCCTAGCTATTAGTTATGTTATAGTTGGTCATCCATGGTGTATACAAGAAAAACTTCACCTGCATATGCAACAGAGTGCTGAGAAACGCCACGATATGTTTGAGCTAATCCATCAAAGGCATCTGCGTTAGATTTAGCAGTTTGCCCAATTCTAAAATCTTTCTTTCCAGCATCCTTTTCTACCCATTTCCCCCCTTCGTATTTGAAAATTGATGTAAGTGCTGTCACTGAATACAGTACACTGTCTGGATCTGTAGTTCCCTCCGAGTAATAGTTGTAAATTAAATTGTCAACCTTTACAGATCCATAGTTAGTTGCTGCAGTGGCCATTGTATCGAAGCTTAGCGTAGAAACTGCCCCATCATTCTCAGAAGGTGCTCGTCCAAACTCAACTTGACTAGGAAGTTCATCAACATTGATTGTTTCAACAGCTTCAGCAATACTGATGTCGACAATGTCCTTGTTTGATTCCGTCGCAAACGAAACCGGGACTCCTAGGGATGCTACTAATGCGAGGCAGGGGATAAATCCAAGAATTTGCTTTTTCATTTGTTTCTCTCCCTTTTCTTGTAATAACTTACATATGTAAAATATATCAACCTAAATTGGATGTAAACGGAAAATTTCGGTTTAAATTGGAAATAAGTATATAGACCCACATATTTATGGATTAACTAAAACTTCTAAATCGATAGTTCAATTATTATTTTCCTATTTCCATAAATGGTATATTATGCCATGATTCGACCTCCGATACTAAATTATTCTTGGCGCACAGGCAACTGATAATTCTACTGATCACACTTTTAACCTATAACAATCTGAGAAATATTTTAACCGTGTAGATAACTCTCGATAATAAAAACCAGCCCCAAAACACTGAAAGTGTTAGGACTGGTCTATGATTATTTTGACAATATTGAGCGAGTAGAAATAGTTTATAGGTTGTGTCTTAAGCAAGATTATTCTTGTTTATTAATTTGGGTTTCTAATTCTAATAACTTTTCTTTTATATGCCTGTCATAGCTGTTTAAAACATTTATGAAAGCACTTAAACTAGCATTTATTGCAGCAACGGCTATTATCATATCGTTATCCGCGATTGGAAATTCAGGGTTTTTTTCATTTTTTGCTCTTTTAATAAGTTCCGGTAATGATGAAATGACTTTCTGATGCTGAACAGATAATTCCTTTTCGAATGCAAAAGTTTTCATTTGTTAATACCTCCTAACGATTCTTCTATTTTTCTGTATACGTTCCCTTATGGTGAGAGTTTCATTTGTAAGTACGTTATTCACTTCCTCCCCCCTGACCATCTTCGGTGAGACATCGTTTTACCAGCCGCCAGATCTGCGTTCTTTCTATACCAGTTAAAGCCTCAATCTGTTGCATATCTTTTCATTACTCATTCATGTATAGTTCGACGGCTGTCTTCCTCTTTAGAAGCAGTTCTTTTGCTTCACCTTGTAATGCATCTGGGTTTACGGTGGGCCAATTACACAGATTTTTGTTGGAAGAAGCGATGAGGTCACTTTCAGTGATTTTCCTTCTGGACATACGGCCACACTTCCGTATCCAAATCAAAAGGAGTAGAACTTAGATCAGCGTGTATTTGGTTTTCATAAATCAACCGAAACAAGGTCTCATTGATTCTTGATTTTCCTAAATGCTGAAGACAACGATAGATATCCTGAACTGAGATACGGTTCGCTCCAATAATACTAAACAAGTAGAGATCATCGATTTCTGTCAGGTTTCTCTTTGGTTGTAGATAGGAAACCATTTGTTTCATATTGGAGAGAAACACAGCATTACCACGGACAGTACGATCTGTTATCACTTTGTGATGATATCCATTCAATTCGCACCACAATTTTTGTGCCTCGATCTGACGTTTCGTTCGAAGGTACTTGGAGCTTGTCCCATAGAGTTACTTCTCATACTTAACCTCAAAAAATGACTCGTTTGTAAATTGCATAGTAAAAGTGCTTAATTTTGCAGCAATTACTTATGCATGTTAAAGTAACTGGGTTTGACATGGAGAGGTGGGTATGATAGGCTTGTCAGCCGTTACGAATCCTTTGGTAGCGCCCTTCGTAACAAATCATACCCATAGAGGCTCCATGTCAAACCCATGCATAAAAGCTACTTATTGCTGCATATTGATAAAAATTATCGCAGCAAAATTCGGCACTTTTCGATTGCCGAACACACTCGTTGCCATTCTTGTAGCGAACCCACATATCCGGAACAGATTTGACATGTGAACCATCTACCAGTACAGAAGTTTCTAGTGGTTGCTCACAAAAGTCCACAATATCGGAGTTTGTTTCTACAAGAATCCAGTGGTCGTGTTCAAGATCACTAAAAAGCCGGACGTTTCGTCCTATTTTCGGGCCGAATTGCTCCCAATAATTACTTCCATACTTCATGCTCCTCTTCATTAGAACAGGAGTATACAATACGATCACTTTTTTCTTACCAAATTGTTCCTATCGTCATTTAATTGAGCCTTTTGCAAAATTAGGTTTTCGTTTAAAAAATGAAGTTTAATGGTACGTAAAGTGGGAAATGCCACTTTTA
>NZ_JBYTBG010000095.1:0-3526 GCF_058788915.1 Brevibacillus sp. FW301-21C12A | reverse complement strand
ACTTCATTTTACACGAATCAATCATGGGCCATTTTTTTATCTAGCTGTTGGTGTCGCACTTCATATTACAATCCGTCATAACGAAAACCCCCAGTCGAACTGGGGGTTTTCGTTATACAATAAAACCGCCTCCTAAAAGGAGACGGCATATATCGAGCTCGCTAGTTTTGAGGTGTTACCGATCATCACGTGCGACGCATCTACCTCCAGTATGAAGTTAGAAGCTGTTAGCAGTGTTGCGGTTTTCCTTTACTCACTAGGTGATCGTGTAAATCATCCATGGCACATCGCCTCCGTAGAAGACTACAGCCTGTTTGAAAACACACCACCGAGCTCGATGAATATAGTATGATCCGATTTACAGCTTTTATACGCGCGAAATGCTCCAACCGTAAAACACTTATTTCAACAGCCGCGCGGACAGCGCGTTCAAAAACGACTGGTTGCTGTAGGCCGTGCCTCCGGCCAATCCGGGGTTGACGGCATTTTCGTACACCTGGCCGCTTTGGATCACGCGCAGATTGCTCCATTCAGGCTGCTGCTTCAACTGCTCGAACGATTTGGCGGCGTCGGGATCGCTGCTTTTGTCGACCATCACGAACAAATAATCCGGGTCTGCCTGTGCCAGCTCTGCGAGGGAAAGCGGCACGGGTTCTTTTGCTTGCTCTACAACGCTTGGGGTCGCCAGCCCGAGATCGGTATAGAGCAAATAGTTGTACCGCTCGTTTTTCGGATAGACGAGAAAAGCGCCTTCGTGAAACCATGCGGTCAGCACGATTTTGTCCTTGAGCGGAGCCAGCTTGTCGCGCGTTTTTTCGGTATTCGTCCGGACCTTGCTCACGATGGCATCGACGTTGGCGTCTTTGCCGCGCACCTCGGCAAGCAGCCGCAGGTTGTCTTCCCAATGCGCTCCATTCGAGGAGATGGGAATGACCGACGCTGCGCTTTCCAGCTTGCTGCGCTTTTCCCCGGACGTCTTGTCGGAGGTCAGGATCGTATCCGGCCCCAAAGCGGCAAGGTCGCCGACGTGGTCCGCGATGTCCGCGGGGAGCTTTTGCGTATTTTGCGTAATCGCGGCGTATTCCTGCGGGAACGTACCGCTTTTTTCTACGGTAGCGGCAAACGGGGGGATGCCGGTCAAAAGCGCATCTTCAAAGCTGCTGCGAGATTCGACGAAGGCGATTTGCTTCGTTCGCGCCGGGATTTTATATGTGTTGCCCAAATACTGGATAGAACGCGTCGGTTTTGCGGCAGGATCGCCTGCAGCTTGCCCTCCTGGCCCGTTCGCACCGCATGCTGCCAGCAACAGAAACACAGCCGTTACAGGGATGGCCAGTAGCTTTTTATACATCTTTACGTCACTCCGATCGTACCTTGGTCTGTTTTTTGCAAGAGAAGCCGTCACAGTAAATTATAGGGTACCCGAATGAGGACGGACTGCTTCATTCCTGAACTTTTTCAGACATTCTCCCGTATCCCATGCATCGGTGACGGGGTATTTGCCTGTTGTCTGTTCGCAGCAGATGCTCTACGATGGACAAATACAGACCAAAACGAGAGTCTAACTGAGCTTTTGGGGAGATGGAGCTGCGCCACTTGAAGACATTCCACGTCGTTGCGGAATGCCTCAATCATCAGTGGCTTTCGGTGGTTTGTTGGCTGAAAAACCTTTGAAAGAATCTCATGGAAGGATTCTCAACAGATCGTAGGGGCTTTTGCCTCGGAGAAGAGAACCAGCGATTAAGTATGCTGTTACGTTTTACTTCGCTAGTTAATCTTCGCATGATATTCGAAAATCCGTTACTTTTGGCGGTTGTTCGGTGCTGTTGTTTGGGTCTTCATCGCGGCTTTCGTGGAGGCGAGGAAAGAGGAGAAATCGCGGGAGCTTCTTGGGCTCCCAAAGAGCTTCGCGGATTTCTCCTCTTTCCTCGTCAGTGGCTTGCAGTGGTTTGTTCGACTGAAAAAGCTATTGAAAGAATCTCGTGGAAGGATTCTCAACGGGTCTTAGGGACTTTTGCCTCGGAGAAGAGAGCAGCGATTAAGTGTGGATTTTTTTATCGTTATCATTGAATAACCTCATTCCGGCTTTTCTGCGGCAAACTGTTTCGAGAAGTACTTGCAAAGCCCATCACGCCGATTCGTTTGATCGAGGTCTTCCGTGCGGATTGGGCAGTCTATGGAAAAGGGAAAAGCATCCAGAATGGGAGGAACATATATGAACCACGAGCCTGCAAAAAACGACAACCGAGCCATCCTGCTCATCTCGTGCCCGGAGCGGCTGGGCATCATCTCGGCCGTCTCCAACCTGCTGCTCAGCTACAAAGCGAACATCGTGCAGTTCGACCAGCACACGACAGACCCGCGCGACGGCATGTTTTTCATGCGCATTTTGTTCGACCTGGAGACGCTGCCCGAATCGTTTGGACAGCTTGAGCAGGACCTGGCGAAAATGGCCGAAGATTACCCGATGGACTGGCGGCTCAGCAAAGAAAGCCAGCGAAAGCGCATGGCGATTTTCGTCTCGAAAATGGACCATTGCCTCGTCGAGCTGCTCTGGCGCGTCAAGTCGAAGGAGATTCGCGTAGATATCCCGATGGTCATCAGCAACCACCCGGATGCGAAAGAAACGGTGGAAGCGTACGGGATTCCGTTTTACCATATTCCGCTTGCGACCCAGAGCAAGGAAGAGGCGGAGCGCAAGGCGCTGGAGCTGTTGCAGGGTAACGTCGACTTCATCGTCCTGGCCAGGTACATGCAAATTTTGTCCCCGCGCTTCATCGCGCATTACCCGAACCAGATCATCAACATCCACCATTCGTTCCTGCCCGCGTTCATCGGGGCCAACCCGTACAAGCGCGCCTTCATGCGCGGCGTGAAGCTGATCGGGGCGACCGCCCACTACGTCACTAACGACCTCGACGAAGGGCCGATCATCGAGCAGGACGTCATTCGCGTCAACCACCGCTACACGGAGGAAGACTTGAAGGTGGCCGGCCGCCACGTCGAGCGCAACGTCTTGGCCCAGGCGATCTCCTGGCATGTCGAGGACAAAGTGATCGTGTACGGGAACAAGACGATTGTGTTTGCGTAGCGGCAGCCTGCCGAAGAAAAGGGAAACGGAAGAAGTGCTGTGGGGTATTTGCCCCCAGGCTCATGAAAAAAGCGAAAGGCGTCCGAAGGCAAGTCCAGCTCTGGGAGAGATCCAGAGGGGCCTCGCATGGGCGTGATTTCGCTTTTTTACTTTTCAATTCCTGTCCAGCGTATTTCGTTACAGTCGGGATGACCATTCATTCGTGTTCACACTCTGTTTGGAATTTGTTTAGGTCAGACGAGATGACATCTTATTTGTTAGCATTTTAGATAAAAATACGTGGGAAGGTGATTTCGAAAAGAGAGGCTGGAGTGTAAAATTGAAAAGCATGGGAAAATATGAAAGTTGAGGGAATGATAGATTCATCACCATAACCCGTGCTAGACATTGAAAAAACGTAGATGTTCCTCTATCGTGAAAGTTGTCCTGACCATC
>NZ_JBYTBG010000094.1:0-3540 GCF_058788915.1 Brevibacillus sp. FW301-21C12A | reverse complement strand
CCTTCTTGGGGTGAAGTCCTTTTTTATGCTTTTCAAGTGCTTGATACGAAAGGGCTCAGAAATCTGCAAAAGGCTCGCTTGAGTGAGATATCCAGCCCCACTTTCTCCAGTGCCTCTTTTTTTAATTTTTGCTTTTCCGCTCTTGTTTTTCCCGAATAAAGCAGCGGGACCTCAAGGTTATAGTCAACGGTTGCATCATCAATCAATGCGAAGTTCTGGAAGAGATAAGCAATTCTTGTTCTAAGCAGTTTGTTTGCCTGAGCCGATCCAATCCGCGGACGCTGCTTATCAAACAGTTTCACTGTGCCACTACTCGGATCTTCAAGCAATCCCATAATATTGAGAACAGTCGTCTTGCCAGAGCCGCTTTTACCCGTAATAGCGAGCATATCTCCTTCATATACTTTCAAATTGATTTGTTCAAGAACCGTGTGATCTTGATAGCGTTTGCTGACATCAACCAGTTCACATACCGTTTTCATGCTGCTCCCCCACCTCCTTTTAGTACTTTTCCTTTATTTTTCCGCTCGATAACAAACAGTGGAGAACAGACGCTACAAATTCAATAGCGAGCACCCCGCCGCCTATTGCAAGCAGACGATCGCTAGATGATCCGACTGCTTCGTTGACGGATGACGCTACCATAGATACACTTCCGGCCATTTGAAGCAAACTGGATGCAAAACCACTGTTTACCAATAGGCAGGCGCCGATCTGGATCGCCCATGTCACCGACAGCAACCACATATATTCCTGGTACGTTTTGAAAAAACCGGTACCGAATAATCTGCGCACGATAAATCTTCGTTGAAATTTGCTAAAAAACACGCTCAGATTTTGTACGACAAGCACCAGCAATCCGGCTAACAGTCCGAGACTGATGAATGTAAGCTGGGTCCTTGTATTTTTCAATTCATATATCTGACTCAGAACATATTGGTCGACTGATATCAGATTTGTCAGGTTATCGTCGAGCTTCAGCCTTTTCAGTTCAGGTTCGAGCAACTCGAACGTCCGTTCACTGTCTCTGTTTATCAATTTCACCTTTAACGGATCGCGGCCCCCCCCTCCGCTCATCATGTTGGCTTTGTCTGCAACAAGGCTGTTTTTCTCAGTAACGACGCGAATAATCGGATCTACAATCATATTGTTTTCTAATGGAAACACTTCTGGATTGAAGCTAAATATTTTCTGGTTATTTGCTGTCCAGATGATAGACAGCCGTTGATTTCTTACACGATCCGGAACTTCCACCTGAAACATGTTCTCATCTGCCTCAACAAGATTCTTTCTGTTTTTCTTAAAGTACTCCAAAATTTCTTTTTCCTTGTTACGGTATTTTTCAGGAACAAGCAAAATGAAATCGCTTGTATCCTCTGAAATGTGGACTGTCAACACCAAACTAGACGGATTTCTTAAGTGCCTTCTGTTTGTAAACGAGTGGACTCAGATACCCCAATGTCGAGTGAATTCTTGTTTCGTTAAACCACTTGACGTATTTTTCTAATTCTAGCTTCAACTGTGTCAACGACTCAAACTGCCGATTCTTTACGAACTCTGCTTTGATTAGCTTAAAGGTAGCTTCAGCAACTGCATTGTCATAGGGACAGCCTTTCATGCTCAGGGAACGTTTGATTTCGAACGTGTGGATGACTTCATCAATCGTCTGATTTTTAAATTCACTACCACGATCCGTATGAAAGAGCTGGATCTGACGCAAGTCTCCCTTTACGCTTGAAGTTTTGCTTTGATCTTCCTTGCTCCATACACGCGCTGATTCTCTTCAAAAATACGGATAATTGCTTGTTCCACTTCATCATTGACAGATGATTGCTCATTACTCTCGTAGTAGTAGGTACTCCTATTGACCTGAAGAATCTTGCACATGGCCGATATGGGATACTTATGAGCGTTTTGCTGGATTACCGTTATTTTCGTCCGAAGATCAGCGCTGCTTGCTTTAAAATATCGTTCTCCATTTTCAATCGTTGAATTTCCTTACGTAGCGCAAGGAGTTCATTCTGTTCCTCTGTCCGGTTGTCCTTTTCTTTGAAAGAACCTGTTGTTCTACTCTGTTTGACCCAACGGTCAAACGCAGATGCACTCAGATCATATTCTCTCAAAATATCTGCCCGCGGTTTCCCATTCTCGTAAAGTTGAACCATCTGCTGCTTGAACTCGTCTGTAAATGACCGACGCTCACGTTTCTGCATGACATTCTCTCCGTTCCTTGTCGATTTGATTTCAATCTACTAGACCTTAAGAGAATTGTCCAATTCAGTGTAGCCGATCCACAAGTTATTAGGGCACCTTTTGGGGTGCCCTTAACTAATATGCCTCCAGCTTTTACTTTTGCGTAAGCTTACAAGAAAGGGTCTGGGAGTTTTCGCAAAAAACGGTTGTGCGAGGTAAATAAGCTTATGGTATCAGGAAATACGAATCCTTTCCTTAAAAAACGATTTGAGAGGATTAATATTTGATTCGTATGGTGAGCAGCTTGCTCTCTCAGGAAAAATTATGATAGAAAACTCATTAAAAAAACCGATTCTTGAACTGTGCGAAGTTATTTTCTCCGGAGCGGACGTCACTTGGTGTCTTGGCAATAGAATGCGAATAGCGATCTTCACCCTTAATCTTAAGCTTGTAGTGTTTTCCATCATCAGTCAACTCAAACCCGAGTTTAATTAGTTCCCTTTTTCCCTGACTCGACAAGCCGCCAGACTCCGTCAGCACGGCTTTCACCTGATCGATAAACGTTTTCTTGTTGTTCGTTCGCTCGTTGGCTTCCAGAATGGATTCCAACATATTTCGGATGCGTACTGAACAGCTTCCGCTCCTGAGCTTCTCCTCAATGATGTCGAGAATAAGTTCCGCCTGCTCGTTGGCGAATAGTTCCACTTCGGCGCCTTTGAAAATCAACGGTCTCTGCTCGTCCAACTCATTTGAATACAGCATCTGCTGTATTCCCTTCAAATAATAGTTTTCTGCCTCTAGGCTCCTGACCTGTTCCCGTAGCTCCTCGTTTTCCTGCAAAGCGTACTCGATCATCCCGTTGTTTTCGGCTTCGCCTTCGCGGTACCGCTCGATCGCCCGTTGATATTGCAAGTGTTGAACGTAGGACCAGCGGTATTCGTCAGCCGTTTTCCGCGTATTCAACACTGTTTTTACGTAATTTTGGATTTTTTGATTGATGTTTTCGTCTGTGTCGTTCAACACAAATCTTCTGAAATTACGGTCTTGCCAATAGATACCGATTGAGCCATTGTACGCATTTTTTCCATCCGTCAATGCCTTCAGCATCGTTGATACCTTCGTATCCGTCTCGAAATATACATGCGCCAGTCCGGCCAGTTTCAATGCCAGCCTTCGACTTATGACAATTTTTTCAAGGTTTGGATATAACTCATTAATAATCTGTTCTCTTGTCAAAACTTGATTAGGGTGCTTCATAAGGTAATAAAGTCTCAATAGCCCCTTAGGAAACTTGGACACATGGAGTGTAATTTAGTACACTATATGTGAACAGGGGGAAGGCAACAA
>NZ_JBYTBG010000093.1:0-4461 GCF_058788915.1 Brevibacillus sp. FW301-21C12A | reverse complement strand
CAGTCCAATACCGGGAATCGATCGCCGCTTAAGATAGCGTCTTTTTTTAGTGTCTACTTGACGGGGCTATGACCAGGTTTTCAATAGTGGCCCCCTTTTTTCCAATCAACAAAAAAGCTGCCGTGTTGTTCGAAAGTTGACAAGGTTCCATTGCCCCGATTATTCCAAGAATAATTGCACTTAGGACAGGAAAACTAGCTCCCCATTCGATGGACATAATAATCCCCCTTTAAAGGGTAGAATGACTAAAGTATTTATATGACTGGCTGTCCAAATATATGCTTTGATTTAAAGCAATCCGCTCACCAAAGTTGTCCCTGACGTAAAAACAAATTGAGAGGGGTTTTCGTATGAAAAAAGGGGAAGATAGGCGAAATGATTTTATCCCTGCTCTACGATTTCATTGGCTTACATCGATTTATGATCCGATTCTTCGCTGGACAATGCGGGAATCTTCCTTTAAAAACCGACTCATCCAACAAATTCAACTCAGATCTGGACAACGTGTACTTGATCTTGGATGTGGAACCGGTACGCTAACTCTACTCATAAAACAAGCGAATCCGAACACGGAAGTGTTCGGATTGGATGCTGATCCAAAAGTTCTCGAAATTGCCAGGGGAAAAAACGCCAGTGTGGGAATGGACATCATTTTTGATCAAGGAATGTCTTTTGAGCTACCGTATCCGGATCATTCATTTGATCGAGTTGTTTCATGCCTAATGTTTCACCATTTATCCCACGAAAGTAAAAAAGCAACACTAGATGAGATTTACCGTGTTTTAAAGCCAGATGGTGAACTTCATCTAGCGGATTGGGGAAAGCCTCACAATCAACTCATGCGTATAGCCTTCTTGTCCATTCAAATCCTTGATGGATTTACTACCACCAAAGATAACGTAGAGGGTTTATTGCCAAAACTTATCAAGCATTCAGGATTTAACGTCGTTAAAGAAACTTCTAGATTCATGACGATTTATGGAACCTTGTCCCTTTATCATGCCAAGAAGATCAAATAAGGACGTACAGGCAACGCATATATGAGATAACTACTCTTTCGAAAAAAGTAATCAGGTGATCCCATGGGCCTCGGTAGTAAATGGAAGAGGATAAGATACATCTTAGCGGTAATCACTTTATTTGAATTAAGTTTCTTCGGAATGTTTTATGCAAGAAAACAACATATCACCATCGATCAGCTTGTTGAGGTTATCAAGGGTTTACCCCAGGCTGAAGTGGCACAAAATAAATTAGGAACGAAAAAGAACGAAATAGATGATGTCCCTTATTTACTTTTCAAAGAAGGACAGTTTTTTCAAGGGTTTAAAAGCTTACCCGAAGCCATTCACTTTGCGAAATCATTGCCGTTTTCTGTAACAATAAGAACCAAAAATCAAGTGACCGTCTGGGGAAAACGACCCGGCGATATTTATAAAGACCATGTTGACGCCCCTTTTGTAAGTCAGCATCCAGAGTTACCACGTGGTTGCGAAGTTACGGCTTTAGCTATGTTATTGCAATACTACGGTTTTCAGGTAAATAAAATGGAGCTTGCCGCAGAAATCACGAAAGATAGAACCTCTTTAACATATGATCAGAGTGGTCAAATGTTTTGGGGGAATCCTTATAAGGGTTTTGTTGGCGATATGTATGATAGGAGCAAACCTGGGTTCGGAGTTTTTCATACTCCTATTGAAAAATTAGCTCAAAAGTACGCAGGAAGTCGAGTAGTCAATTATTCAGGTTTGTCATTTGATGATATTTTACACGTTGTGAAAAATGGAAAACCGATTTGGGTAATCGTTAATACCAAATATAAAAAAGTTGATACAAGGTTAGTCCAGTGGATGACGAAAGACGGACCTATTTCAACTACTTGGCATCAGCATTCCGTTCTTTTAACGGGTGTTGATCAAGAATATGTTTATTTTAACGATCCAAGTTTAACATCGGGTAAAAACATAAAAAAAAGAAAAGATGCGTTTGAACAGGCATGGATTCAAATGGGTAAGCAAGCAATAGGTATTGGCGATTTGGTAACAAGAGGAGATAGACACTAAAGAACAGTCGCATCATTCAAATTATCACAGCTCCCAACCAGGAGTTGAATTCGAAATTACTTCTAAGCATGGTGAGAACCGGTTTTTTTAGGTCCAGATCCCACCAACGGTGTAAATCCGCGTTTTGTTGGTGTTACCTAAAATAGCATGCGTTTCTGAGTTAAAAGTGAAGAAAGGGGGGGTTAATCCTCCGTTTTTCTGAGTACGAAATAAGGTGTGATCGTATTGAGCTGGAGTGTAGTCGGTTTTGTTCTCCTCGCCGCTGCTGCAAATGTAGTCGGTGGGTTATTCATCTTATTTAAAAAACACTGGTCAAAACGAGGCATCAATGGTTTGATGGCGCTGAGTGCAGGGTTACTCCTTTCAATTGCGATCATGGATTTAATCCCCGAGGCAATTGAAGTAATGCCAACAACGCCGGTTTTTGTTTTGGCAGGAATTATGGCATTGTTTTTCTTTCAGCAGTTTGTAGCGTCCCACTTCCATTTCGGTGAAGAAACGCATCATCATGGTAACGAGAAAAGTGCTGCCGTAGGAGCATTTTTTGGCATGATGATTCATACCTTCTTTGACGGGTTATCCATCGTTGCCAGTTTTGAAGTGGACGTTCGGTTAGGTGTAACAGTGTTAATTGCAATTCTGATGCATAAAATTCCTGATGGTTTAACCATTTCATCCATCGTTTTTGCTATGTCAAGAAAGCGGGGACAGGCAGTAGTTGCAGCGCTTCTGTTAGGTCTTTCAACCATTTTCGGTGCCGTCGTTGCGATGATGCTCTCGCACGTCGCTTTGCCGCATGAACAAATTACGGCAATCGCGATTGCTTTTACTGCGGGCATTTTTCTTTACGTAGCGGGAACAGATTTACTACCTGTTGTGAACGCAGCGGAAGATAGACCGATCGCTTCCTTGTTCTTTTTGGGGATATTCTTGTATTTTCTTCTTCAGTGGGGTTTTCATCTGTTAGCTCCAACGCTGCATTAGCGCAAGTAAGAAAGATGACAAGCGTGAATTCTATACGGAAAGTAATTCTCTTACTGTTATTGTTTTTACTCTTCCAGGTAGTGCCGGCACAGGCACACTCCGAACTGGAAAAAACGTATCCCCAATCCGGACAAGTTCTAGAGGAATTTCCAATCCAGATAGAGCTGTTGGCGATCACGATGCGTAGTTTGAGTATAACGAGGTAATCAATGAAATCCCAGTTTAACCCATACGTTTGCCGGTGATGTCAGCTGCATGGGAGCTACTCTAATTGTGACTTTAAATAGCTTGCGTTTATTAAGGGTAAAGGAGTAGGCTGTTAAGCTCTAGTTAAAAAGAAAGCCGGTTACACCTTAGCGTGGTGAAAACGGCTATTTTTGTGTCAGGACTCCATAGCGTTGTAAATTCGCGTTTTGCTGGCGGTACCCCCTTATGTGATAAGTTTGATGTGTGGGCGTTACGGCCATATCGATTCGACGGGTTTACTGGACGGGTGAAGTCGGTCTGTGAGACCGCTACTCCTGATGTGAGGGTCAGGGTAGAGCGGGGACCCCGGGACATGCCGGCTTGCAGCTGCCGTTCGGAAGAGTCCGGATCGGGTGGATATGACGGTGAACCGATCCGGGGGTGGCCAGTGCTGCGAGGGTTCGTACTGGCACACTTACTTTATTCACATCCAAAAAAATAGAAAGAGCAATATATTCTGTTCAATAGACGGTCCGTTAACAGAATAACATATCTTGATTTAAGCGAGCTCAGTTTTGCTTTCGTTTCTATAGTTGTCTGATTGCTCTAGCTCGTCCGTTCGGTAGTTCGACCTAATTGAGATTTTTAAGGGTCCCTTTTCAAAATTTGAGAACTCTTTTTCGGCCCAGGCCCCCTCCCGCCTTGCACGCGGCGCCCTCCCACCCAAACTAAATTAAGTACCTGGGTACGATTCCAGGTTCCTCAAGTTAAAATTGAGGTTCCTGAAATTTAAAAAGGAAAAAAGCATGGCAAATAGGAAGAGTGGGGGAGTGGAACTGTGCTGTCATAACACAAGAAAATTTATTCTGTTAGCGAACTGTATGGTATAATGAATATAGGCACATTTTGGAATAGGGAAAACGTTTCCCCTACCCCATTTAAAGAAGGAGGTGGATCCTTTCATGAACTCAGTCAACAAGAAAGTCAATCAGATCGAGCCGTCCATGATCAAATTTGGAATGGGAAATAGAGAACTGCTCATGGTCATGACTCTTAGAGCGATTTCCAATGGAACTCGAACGGCAAAGGAAGTCTTCGAGGAAGTTATGCCTTATTATCCAGGCCGTAGTCGCTCAATGGCGTTTCTTTATGAGGTGAGCACTTTGCATAATTCCATTTTCGAGAAAAAGACAACAGATTTATATGGCCTGTGGTTGGTTTCAATGTCGTG
>NZ_JBYTBG010000092.1:0-5264 GCF_058788915.1 Brevibacillus sp. FW301-21C12A | reverse complement strand
GTGGTTGAAGGAGGGAAGAAGCATATGAAAATGCGAGAATAAGGGAGAAAGACTCAAATTTTAAGGGGTTAAACCGCAAGAATGGTATGGGGATGTACCGCTTTTTCCAGTGGAAGACTCCTGGCGTAAGGAAATAAACCGGGCAAGTCGGATCGTTCACCAGTATCGATACCTTCAAATAGAATCTCGGTCGCATCCGATCGCAATCCGACAAACTCTAGTAGGGGTCCCGCCAACATTTTAACGAAAATATACGCTAAGCCCTCGATCCTGTCCGACTTGGCGTTTTTTCTTACTCTAAGTTGGTCCGGGTGACAGCCCCGGACCAACCGCTCAATCAATGTCCTGTTCTTTAAGCGGACGCAATGAATTAAGAGAAGTATTCTGCCTTAAATTGAACTTGTATTCTCCTAAGAAATTGATATGCTCCCATCCAAGTGGTGAGATATGCTTTAGTAGATCTTCCTGAAGCTTACCTTGCTTTTTGCGATGTTCTGATGCTTGCTGGAGATAGACGGTATTCCAAACGCTAATAGCATTAATGATGATGTTCAATGCGCTGGCTCTCTGGAGCTGATCTTGTAGAGCGCGTTCTCGCAGTTCTCCATGTTTGCCGAAAAAGATCGCCCTGGCCAATGCATTCATGGCTTCCCCTTTGTTCAATCCCCGATGGATTCTTCGCCGTAGCGCTTCACTTGATAGGTAATCCAGGATGAAGATTGTTTTTTCGATTCTGCCCATTTCCCTGAGTGCGGTGGCCAAACTATTTTGTCTTGCATAGGAGCCAATTTTCCCCATAATGAGTGATGCCGAAACCGTTCCTTCACGGATGGAGTGAGCCAGCCGGAGAACATCGTCATAGTTCTCCTGAATGATCTTTGTATTGATCTGACCTCGCAGCAGCTTCTCCAGTTTAGGGAAGTCGGCAGGCTTCCCGATTGTGTACAGTTTGGAGTCAGCCAAGTCGCGTAAGCGCGGCGCAAAGCGAAATCCGAGCAAATGTGTTAAACCAAAGACTTGATCGGTGTAACCGGCTTTATCCGTATAATGCTCCTCAATGGTCAGATCTGTTTCATGATGCAGCAATCCATCAATGACATGTACGGCATCTCGAGCGTTCGTATTGATGACTTTCGTGTAGAACGTAGAAAATTGATCGCTCACGAACCGATAAATCGTAGCGCCTTTCCCGGTACCGTAGTGAGGATTCGCATCTGCATGAAGCGCCGAAACACCGATCTGGACGCGCATTCCATCGGATGATGAGGTGGTACCGTCTCCCCAGTATGAGGGCAGCGCCAGCTTATGATGGAAATTAACAAGAACGGCCTGCGCTTTATTCATCGCGTCTTCGTACAGCCGCCATTGCGCTGCATTAGCCATCTGCCGATATGAAATGCTCGGCGTGGCTTCAGCCATTTTCGTAAGCCCAATGTTCGTTCCCATTGCCATAATGGTAGCCATAAGAATTGTCGTTTCTTCCTCGTTCGGAGTGCGGTTACTGGAGGCGTGAATAAACTGTTCATGAAAATTCGTCCAGTTGGCTACTTCCATGAGCAGATCCGTTAGTTTGATTCGTGGAAGAAGTTCGTAAAGAGAAAGCCTGAAATTCCGGGATTCGTCCGGAACATCTTTCTCCAATCTTTCAATGTGCAATTTCCCGTTCTCCAAATTCACGCCGTCCAGCTCGTCGATATGTTCGGAAACCCAGTTTAATCTTTAAAGAAGCGATTCAGTCCGTTCTTCAAGATAATTTTTTGCCGATAAGCTGACAGCAAGCTTTGTAGCATTTGGATCGATGCCATTCCAGTCCTCTTTCGGCACAAGGTATTCCTCGAAATCTTTATGCTGACGGCTCCCGACAATGGAAACGTCACCAGAACGAACGTAATTACGCAGTTCTGTCAGAACGGCCATTTCGTAATAATGCCGGTTGATCGTTCCGTCATCATCGTAGACGTGCTTTTGCCAACGGTTTGAAACGAAATTTAGCGGTGCGCCTTCCGGAACTTTTCGCTTCCCGGTTTCATTCATATCCCGAATGATATCAACCGCCTTCATTAACGGTTCCGCCGACTTAGTTGAGTGAAATTCCAACGATTTTAACAGCGTTGGCGTATACTTCCGGAGCGCATAGAATTTCTTTTCCAATAAGTCCAAATAGTCATAATCTACGGGCCGCGCCAGCCGCTTGGCTTCCTCCACGGATTCGATGAGCTGACCCCACGGCATAACGGCTTCAAGCGCAACAAATGGGTCAACACCTTCACTACGAGCTTTGATTAGAGCCGCCCCAAGATCGGCAAAGTGAACAACCTTTTCGTTGATCGATTTACCGTTTTGCTTTTGAAGTTCTTCTTGGGCTTTTCTCCCTTTGGAGAGCAGTATCATGATTTGCCGGTCATGAATCTCGAAAGCCAGGTCTGTCAAATCCTGAATCAGCTCCAGTAGGTACGCTACTAAAATCGCGTACTTTTTTGGATCATTAAAGCGGCGGAAGGAGTGAGGTTCGTAGCGTGAACCAATTTTAGAAAGTTGCCGCAGCCGGTTCGGATGAATGCCTTTTGTATCGACTTGTAGCTGCAAGTCACGTATGTATTCGAGTTTTTCAATAACCTTCAAAAAAGAATCCGGAGAGCTGGTACCGGGAATTTCTCTTAACCATGCCAAGTAGGTTTTGCTGCTTTCCGGCATTGTGGTCAAGACTCGATCCAGCTTAGCAATCTGTATTTCTGTAAGCGAGCTACTGAGTAGCCTGAATATTTTTTCTTCTGTTCGTTTGCGAGTCTCCCAAACGGCTCTTTCAATCGTGGCCATTGAAGGAAGTATGATTTTACGCTTGCGTAAATCTTCGAGTGCGAGTTGAATCAAGTGTAGAGGATTGCCGTTCGCCATTGCATGGTTAAAAAGATGCTTGCACAGGGAACGATACTCACTCAAGGTAAACGTCTGGAAGCCATATTCCTACCTGATTTCCTCCAAATGCTCGTATTTCGTGGCTTCTCGTTCGCCGTAAGATGTAAAAGACTCCACATCGGCGTTGATTTGTTTAGCGATATAACGAAGGACTTGAATAGGTACTTCATTTACGTCAGAGAGCGTCCAGCCGAGATAGCGAAGTACGCACAGCTGCACGGCAAAGCCGAGTCGATTATAATCTCTTCGCCGCTGCTGAATGATTTCAAGGTCATGCTGGGTAAATGTGAAATAGGTGCCCAATTCCCATTCGCCGAGATTAGGCGGTATTTGCAAATATTGCAGCCGTTCCTCCGGAGTTAGCAGTTCCACTTACTCTCGCGTACATCGTTCTCATCCCCTCATTGCCATGCTATTTTTTCGACTTCAGATTGCAGATCCGCGCGAGTCGCCTTGACGTAAATCATCGTTGTATCCAGACTATCGTGTCCCATAATTTGCGCCAAGCGGTGCAATGGCGTGTTCTCTGCCATCACGTACCCGAACCGGTGCCGTAGATCGTGTGCGCTCAGTCCTTCGAGCCGCGCCGCTTTCATGTATTTTTGAATCAAATGGCGTAAAGCTCGTTCGGTTAATCGATCGCCAGTTTTCTCCGAAGGAAACAGATAAGGACTATCCGGAGGAAGAACTGCCAGATATTTTTCCAAAGCAGATCTGCACGTTGCGTTCAAAGGTACTTCACGCTGTTTATTTCGTTTTCCGGACCGCACCGTAAGTTGGCCGCTGCGTTTTCCGATTTGAATATCGCCGGGAGTCAAGTCGCAAACCTCCATCGTTCTGATGCCGGTATGAAGCATGACAATAAGGATCGTCTGATCTCGGAGAGAGCCGCTATGCTCGGCCGCAGCAATCAATGCAGCTTCTTCCTTGTCTGTCATCTGCCGAGGGCTTACCTTTTCTTCCGGAACCAATTTGACCGGCTTTGAAGGATCACGGCGAATCCTGGATTCCGAAGTGGCCCACTCAAAAAAACGTTTCAGAGTTATAAGTCGCCGGTTAATGGTCGCCGGTTTTAATTCCATCACTTTTTGCGCGGCTTCCCGGTATCGTGTTAATGTTGGAGTAGCCACATCTTCAATTCGAAATATAACTTCTTCCTCTTGGTGGTCGGCTGTTTCAAACCAACCAATAAAATGTTTCAGGTCGCTTGCGTACTGCTTTAGCGTTTTGGGATTCAAATCTTCACGGGTGGTGAGAGCGTGAATGAAGTCATGAATAGTCTCCTCACCCTGTTCCGAAATCCCGATCGTCTCTCTCATTAGCAAAGCCTCCAAATCTTGACTTACATTAGCGGACATGGTATTCTTATCTTAACTGAAACATTAGCGGACATCAAGTGTGCGTTCTGAAAATGCATAACGACCGCTAATCTTAATTAGCGGACATTTAGAAAGGAGATCGTTCACATGGCGGTTAGCAAAGAAGCTGTAATCAAATTGTTTGACCTTCTTCCAGATGATGCAAAGCAATCAGCCTTTGATTATTTGCAATTTTTATCCATTCGCCATACACGACCAGACTGGAACGAGATTGATAAGATGGAACCGGACTCAGAACCTCTCACAGAAGAAGAACTTCGCCAAATGAAAAGTGATGCCGGTTACGTTACGGGGGAGGACGCCAAGCGTGAGTTCGGGCTACAAGTTGATCTACCATAAGGATGCGGTTAAATTTTTGGCCAAGCAAGAAAAAGCCGTTCAGGAACGAATCGTACTCGGATTACGAGGACTTCTTGAAGTCCCACCTATCGGTGACATTAAGCCAATGAAAGGCTACACAGCTCTCTATCGACTAAGAGTTGGCACCTACCGCGTCCTTTTTGAAATTGATCATAATGAAATGATCGTATACATACGCGCAATCGATTCACGCGGCGGTATCTACAAGTAAATATTTTTTTGACCAATAAGTTAACTTGGTAAACTCGGTTAACTTATTGGTAATACTGACTTATAAAGATAACTATGAGGGAGAGGCGAAAGCGAATGGCAGAAACCACAAAAGGTTTTAAAATGACCGATGAATTAAAGAACAGAATTAACAGTACCATTGAAGCAGCTGGAATGACGGATAAAGATTGGATCGAAGCTGTAACAAACCTTTGGGTTATGCAGGATATGAAAAACGGAATGCCAGACTTCCAGAAAGATATTTCGGAGTTAGAACTTCATACCAATCGAATTAATGAATTGGTCATGAACATGATTCAACGCTCCCACTATAAAGTAATGTTTTCTCCTGTTTTCTCGCTCATTCTCTGTTTTTTAACTTTGACATCTTAAAGCTCT
>NZ_JBYTBG010000091.1:0-5436 GCF_058788915.1 Brevibacillus sp. FW301-21C12A | reverse complement strand
ATTCCAAGACCCAGCATACAGGAGGCGCTTTTTTCTTTCAAAGCTCAAATTTCTTCATTACAGGAATGGCTCCTCGTTATTTAGTACCTTACGTACTTGCCGCAATGAGATCCCTAAAGTTTTAGATATTTCAGCTTGCGTAACACCATTCTCATTAAGATAACTAATCAAGGTGATTTGCTCTTCATTAAAGCCCTTAAAGAGGTAAATTTGATAAAGAAATAAAGGATACGTAACTACTTTCTCTTCAGCAATAACCGTTGCTTTTATTGCGTTATAACTTAGGACCTTAATATCAGAGGGGGATAGCCCCTGCAACAATGAAGCCACCCTCGATATTTTTTTTGAGTCATTGATAAAATCGCATTCAACACTTTTTAGGAATAGCTGAAGAAGTTTAATTATTTCTGTATCAGTTGGTTTGGGAATTTCTATCACGGTTGAGAACCTTCTCCAAACTGCTGGGTCGAGTAATTTCTCATGATTCGTGGCTGCAATCAAAATGTTATTTTGATTAAAGCTATCAATATTTTGTAACAGACTATTCACTACTCGTTTCAGTTCCCCAACCTCATGTTCATCATCCCTCGACTTAGCTATAGCATCAAATTCATCTAAGAACAAAATACAAGGTCGTTCTTTAGCATATTCAAATATTCTCCGTATGTTTTTAGCCGTACTACCAAGTAATGAAGAAACCAATGCATCTAGTTTAGCTGTAATTAAAGGTAAGCCTGTTTGTTGGGATATGTAATGCGCAATACTTGTTTTTCCACAACCCGGTGGTCCGTATAGTAATAATGATTCCGGTAAATCTATACCTAATTTGACAAATTCACCTCTATGTTTTAATGACGAAACATAGTTGTCAACTTTTGTTTTGGTTAATTCCGGTAGTATAATTTCATCCTTGGGTGCACTTGCGATGGATATATCGACCATGTCTAACCGACTATCTTGATCGACAGGTTTGGCCATGAATTCATCTAGGTAAACTGGATGGACGTTTTTTTTATCTAATAAATCCTTTATCCTGTCTGCAAATTTTCCCTCTCCTTCCGCGCGTAATTTCTCCACAAGTAACTGAGCATAGCTCTGGACCTTATCACGATTCTTTTCTAGACCACCTTCAATAATCTTTAACAATTCAGTTCTCATTTTCAAAATAATCGACTCCTTATAAGATGTAGCTCACAGTTGATGTATCTGATAACATAATAACACTTTACAACATAAAATGCACGATTTATTATAAAAATATAACGACTTTTTTAATTTATGTAACGATAGTCGTGTTATGTATAACGATAACAGCTTGATTGGTTAGGGGGGCGAAACATAAGTATGCTGTTTTTCTAGATCAAGTCCATATTTGTGTGTAAAATTGCCCTCGGTTAGAATGCCCCCTTCCGTCCCCCGAAGGGGGAGACGCAGGGAGCACACCCCCTGCACCCCGTCACTCGCCGTATGGCAGGCCCAGCAAGGGATTGCTGGGTTTTTCAAAAGTGTGTTTCATTCAGCCTGTCAAGGCTAAAAATGGAACGCTTCGCGGCCTTGACAGGCTTAGATGCGGTGTTTATTAGCCGATGCGAGTGACTTTGGTATGGGAGGAGATTGGGGATTGTCCTTGACGCCATTCAAGATATTCTGTCATGTCCAAATACTTTTTGCCGCTAGCCCATTTCTCGTCCGTTTCCATGAGCAAGGCCCCTATCAAGCGGATGGCAGACTCTCGATTCGGAAAAATCCGAATCACGCGTTCACGGCGGCGGATTTCCTCATTCAACCGCTCCATCGGATTGGTGGTGCGAAGACGCTTGCGGTACTTTTCCGGTAATGCCAAGACGGCTGTGACATCTTCGAAGCCTGCTTCCAGGACAGCCATGGCCTTCGGCGCTTTCGTTTCATACTCCTCCAGTACCTTCTCTAACAGCATCCGTGCCGTCTTTGCATCCGGTGCCTCCAGAATGGGGCGAATCCGGCTATGAATCTCGTCCTGCAAGGATTTGGGTGTGGCGTCAAGAATGTTGCGCATGAAGTGCGTCTGGCATCGCTGCCAGGTCACCCCTTGGAAGTTCCTGCGGATGGCTCGAACCAACCCTCCATGGTCATCCGACACAATCAGATCGACGCCTTTAAGCCCACGGCTTTTCAGCCAGCCAAAAAATTCGCTCCAGCTGGCCTCCGACTCGCTGTCGCCGAGCATAACGCCCAATACCTCCCGGTATCCATCGGCATTGACACCGATCCCGATGAGAGCGCCCCGTGACCGCACCCGCCCTTCTTCGCGTACTTTCAGGTACAGGGCATCGACGATGACAAAGGGGAACGAAGAATCGTGTAGCGGACGGTTGTTCCAGGCGTTCACGATAGGATCCAACCGCTTGCACAGATCGGACACGGTCGATTTGGAAAACTCCGTACCGCACAATTCTTCTGTGATCTGGGCCACCTTACGGGTAGACACACCGTTGACGACCATCTCCATGAGAGCCAGCACCAGTGCCTGTTCGCTGCGTTGATAACGGGCGAACAACTCGGTGGAGAACTTCCCGCCGCGAATGCGAGGGACACGAAGCGTGATCGTACCGACACGTGTAGTCAATTGGTGTGGGTATGTACCATTTCGATATGCTTGACGCTCATCTGTCCGTTCGTAGGGTTCCGCCCCCAACTGTTCGGTCGCCTGTGCCTGCAAGACTTGGTTCAATACGGATTCCAACAACTTGGCCACTCCCGAATCCTGTGAATTGCCGAGAAAAAGCTGATGCAAAAGTTGCGAATCTACGGTAATCTGGTATTGAGCCATTTCAAATTCCCTCTCCTTCGAATGTTGTCTAGTCAACTTCATTCTAACCGAGGGGGATTGAAAATGGCTCCCTTATTTTTAGAGAGATGCTGTTTTTACACAATTATACGGACTCAACTGTTTTTCTAAGTAATCAAACGAAAATAAAAATGGATTCATTTGAAACTGGAAGTCGTTTTGTACGGTACTCCCAAAAGAATGTTCGCAAATTGATGATAACTAGGAGGATAAAAAATGGAACAGATAATTAATCCGTCCACTTTTGTTGGTGCTTTAACGGTTGGTATTCTGGCTAGTCTAATTGTGGCATTTTTACCTATCCGCAGGAAAAAAGAAAATTCACTAAGCAATGTGATAAAACAAAAGGGTGAAGGTAATATCGCAATTCAAAATTCAAAGTTGGAGGCAAGAGTGAATGATAAATAATAAAAAAGAAGTTGAAAACAAGATTGAGCAGAAGGGAAACAACAATATTTCACTTCAAAATTCGAAAATCACCATTATTATCAATAAATTAAATAATAGGATGAGTCCGAAAAGGAGTTCAGAATCAAAAACCAATGATGATGTTGGTGGTGAACTCATCATTTGGGGAATTGGTCTTAGTTTATTACTTGCTGGGTACTTAATTTACCAAAATGAACTATTGGTATATGGGGGGGCAGCAGTTATCTTCTTCTGGGGACTGGTAGTATTAAGGATTCTAAACTTCAAGAGGAAAGGTTTATATAATAGTTTGAATATGCAAAACAAAGTATCTTTAATTTCATCAATGTTTTTTTGGTTAGCTATCGGCGGAGTAATGTATTTCCTTCAAAATCCATTATATCAGTCTGTACAAGCAGCAGAAGCCAAAGCATACATAACAAAGGCTGGATTTAATGGAGTAATTTCAAGGATTCTTGAGACGTTTATTAACCATCCAGGTACTGTGGCAAGTTTTGCTTTTCAGAGTATGTCATATGTTATGTTAGCATTACTTGCGATTTTTCTCATTTTAGATTATATGGGGTTCTCAATTACAATGTTAGCAGGCAGAATACATCAAAAATCGTTTGCGTATAAGAGAATTGAGTGGCTTGAAAAAAGAATGCTACGGTTTAGACTTAATAAGTCAGCTATCGTTGGATTTTCAATAATCATCCTAATGGCATTTCTTTCAGGTAGTGGGGTGTTCGCGAATTTAATTGAACTTGCACTTGCACAACAAGCAAATGGCGAGGAACTATCTACTCTACTGCATAAGTAGTTTAAAGTCTTCATGAACCTAACAATCCCTTTAGTCATTATGAAAAAGGGATTGTTCTTTTTACCATGATATTGTCTTCTATATATCTTAGCGCCCTGAAAAAGTTGATATGTTTTGTCGGATTATGTCATATCGTTTCACTTGTTGTGTATTTACTTGTCAACTATTCTGAAATAAATCCTAAAAAGAGAGAGGGCAAAAAATGACCGATGATTTTTGGAAAGTACAGTTTGATAGGGTTGGTAATGAACCTCTAAGTTGGTTGGTTCAAGCGATGTCTCTTAAGAGGTCTGGTGATATACTTTACAAAACTTTAGAAAAAGATATCGAGAAAGACCGGCTGGGAAAGGTTGGAGATAAGGTTGAATAGTCTGTTACATCGTCCTGTATGATGTTATATGGACTAGCCTTCGAAAACTTGATGAAAGGTATGGATCGGCTACACTGAATTGGACAATTCTCTTAAGGTCTAGTAGATTGAAATCAAATCGACAAGGAACGGAGAGAATGTCATGCAGAAACGTGAGCGTCGGTCATATACAGACGAGTTCAAGCAGCAGATGGTTCAACTTTACGAGAATGGGAAACCGCGGGCAGATATTTTGAGAGAATATGATCTGAGTGCATCTGCGTTTGACCGTTGGGTCAAACAGAGTAGAACAACAGGTTCTTTCAAAGAAAAGGACAACCGGACAGAGGAACAGAATGAACTCCTTGCGCTACGTAAGGAAATTCAACGATTGAAAATGGAGAACGATATTTTAAAGCAAGCAGCGCTGATCTTCGGACGAAAATAACAGTGATCCGGCAAAATGCACATAAGTACTCTGTGTCTGCCATGTGTACCATCCTCCAGGTGAATCGGAGTACCTACTACTACGAAAGTAACCAGCAGTCATCTAGCGATGATGAGGTGGAACAGGCGATCATCCGTATTTTTAAAGAGAATCAGCGCGTTTATGGAGCAAGAAAGATCAAGGCAACCCTGCAAAAAGAAGGAAGGACTGTTTCCAGACGGCGCATTGGACGTTTGATGAAGAAAAACGGTCTTGTATCGGTGTATACGGTTGCTCAGTATAAACCGCATAAGTCATCCTGTAATGATTCACCTATACAGAATGAATTGAATCGGGAGTTTACGAAAAACGAACCGTTGGAAGCCGTTGTGAGTGACTTGACATACGTTCGGGTCGCAAATAAATGGCACTATATTTGCTTGCTCGTAGACTTGTTTAACCAGGAGATCATTGGCTATAGCTGTGGAAAATACAAAGATGCTGCTCTCGTCTACCAGGCTTTTGCAAGCGTAAAGGGAGACTTGCGTCAGATCCAGCTCTTTCATACGGATCGTGGTAGTGAATTTAAAAATCAGACGATT
>NZ_JBYTBG010000090.1:0-5528 GCF_058788915.1 Brevibacillus sp. FW301-21C12A | reverse complement strand
CTGCCCCTTAACCGTATCCTCCGACACAAACCGCCCCATCTTCGGATCATAATACCGGGCACGCAGGTAGTAAAACCCACTCTCCTTGTCGTACATTTCCCCTGCATACGCAAACGGGTTCATCATCGTTTCCTTGACTTTATCCGCAATCAAGTTGCCCCAGATGTCGTACTCATACGTATTTAACACATTCCCGCTCGGACCTTTGATCTTCACGACATCCCCGTGGCTGTTGTAATAGTACGTGCCTTCCTGGTTCGTCGTGTAGTCTTTGCGCCAGATCAGTTGGTTACCAAAGACGTTGCGAGCTTTGAGCCGTCCGTCCTGGGTCAGTTCCTCGATCACTTGCCCGTTCAAGTACACGTAGTGGGTCGTATCCGTGACGCTTCCGGTCTGCTGCTTCGTCGCGCGCAGGCCGCCTGGATAGTACGTGTACGTCGTTGTTCCTTTGGCGTCCTTGTATTCGATCAGGCGATTCAGCAAATCGTGTTTCAGTTCGTAGCTGCGCGTCGAATCGGCGGGCGCGTTGGCATAGATTTGACGGTTGCCGCGGCGGTCGTAGGCGTACTGGCGGGTGTTGCCCTGGATGGTTTCTTCTTTGATCCGGGACAGCTTGTCGTAGGCGAACGTGCCGTAGTTGGCTCCGCCGCGCTTTTGGCTTGTGATGTTGCCGAACAGGTCGTAGCCGTTGGTCTCACTCCATCCGTCGGCGTGGTTCATCCCCGTGATCTCGGCAAAGGAGCTGATCGTCTTTTGCATTGCCGACGACTGGCCGGGGTAGGAGACGGTGTTCGTCTCTCCGTTGTTGTTCATGTCGTAGGTGTAGCTCGTCGTTCCTACGCCGGGAATGGTTACGGCGCTGAGGCGGCTGGCATTGTCGTAGGTGTAATCGACGCGCAAAGAGGGAGCCGAGCCGGAAACAGCGCTGCGGGATGGATAGACGATGGCGTCGATGGCCTCATCGTGGTCGGTGTAGACGAGCTGGTAGTCTTTTCCCATCATCGTTTGGCGGTTCAGGCGGCGGTATTCGTCGTAACCGTAGCGGACGGTTTGGCCGTAGTTGCGAGCCGGAGAGCGGATCGTAGCTGCGTTCTTCGTAGAAGCCGCTGCCTGCGGATACCTTCGTCCTTTCGTTGAACGGCGAATATTGGTAGCTGAAAAGAACGCCGTTTTTGTCTTTGAAAGTTTTGACGGCACCGTTTTTTTCATAGGTGTACTGCTCGGCTTTGGTCTCCGGGTTCTTCTCGGACAACTTCCAGGACAGCGCGTTATACGTGTACACGGCAGTGGGCGTGCCGTTTTCGAGCACGGTGGTCAGGTTGCCGAGTCCGTCGTAGCTGTATTCGTGGATGTTGTTTTCCGGGTCGCGCAAATAGACCAATTGGTCGTTGTGATCGTAGCGCATCGTCCAGCGTTGGGAGGTGCTGCCGTCCGAGACTTCCTTGTCCGTGACTTTTCCGAAGCGGTCTGTCTGGTAGGTGGTCACGCGGCGGTGGCTGCCTCGTTGGGTCGTTTCTTCCACGCTCTCCACCCGGCCGTACAGGTCGCGGTAGGTGGTGACGATGTAGCCGTTCGGGGACAACGTTTGCTCGGTCAGGCGCGGCAAATAGCGGGTGCCGTCTGAATACGCATTGGCCCGATGGGAGCGGGTCGTTCCCAGGGCGTTCGTGGTCTGGTAGACGAAGCCGTCCCAATCGTAGGCATATGTGGTGCTCTGCGCCTGGTTTCCGTATGGAATCGTGCGGCTGATCTGCATGCCGTCCGGGGTAAACTCGTTTTCTACCAGCGGGCGTTTGCCTCCGCTCGTCCCTCTCTGTTCCTGATAGGCGATGTCTCCGTATGGCGTGTAGTAGGTGATGGCCCGAGACGAGTCCTGCAAAATTCTCTCGACGATCCCCGGCCCCTCCGCGCTCGTGCCGGATGCTTCACCGTCCCGATACACGTACGTGGTGGTGCGGGTCGCGCCCTGGTGGCGGAAGCTCTCGGTGAGGACTCTTCCCAGCGTGTCATATTCGTAGGTGACTTTGCTGCCGTTTGGGTACGTCTGGCTTTTTACCTGGCCTTGGTTGTCGATCTCCAGCGAGAAGTTCAGGACGTCCGTTTTCCCACTCTCCAGCTCGATTCCGGTCAGAGATATTTGCGTAGGCTGCACGCCGTACGAATCGTATGCGGGAAACGTTTGCGTCCTCGTCTTTCCGCCCAAGTTTTCCGTGATCGAATAAAGCTGCGCATTCGTGTATTCATAGGTTCGCTCGGTAATCTGGCTTTTGTAGCCCGACAAGTTCACCGGGAACGAGTGAATTTCCGTTTCTTTTCGCAGCAAATACTGGTCGTTGTACTCGTAGGAAAGGTTCGAATAGTACGGCTCGCCGGACGCGGAGGTCGCCTGCGTTCGCATGGCCTTCAACTGGGAAAACGCACGGAAGCCTTTTTTGCTCTCCAGATCGTATGTTCAGATCGTCACAAAGAGAATCTATATCAAACTCAACCTATCTGATGTTACCCGCCTGTTCTTGTTCCAATCGGTGGTCGATTAATTGCACTGGCTTTCCCCCATAAAAGAAATCCCTGACATTTTAAATCAGGGAATACGGTATTAAACTCATTTTGAAATTGTAGAAAGATAACTTTTGAAAACCTCATTAAAATCCGAATTTGCTTGTATCTGTAGATGTTCGGATATCACCGTTTCGCCACTTGAATATTCGAGTATCTCAACATAAGCGGTATTGGTTTCCCAGAGTGTAATCAAACCAATGAATTTTTCAGGGGAATAGTGATGTACAGTGATACTAGGATTATCAGAGATTGTTGAGTCTACAATATTTATTTCTTCCGTCTCAACTCCCTTAGCTTGTAACCATCCCTTTATCTCTCTAGCCCAAATTTGAAAATTATCAAGCATTATTTTTCACCTACTATTCTTATGTTAGTGGCAGACGGCATCTGAGGTATTGGCTGTCCTTTTTTGGCCGCCAATCTACCTTCAAGTGAATTTGGCCCAATTATCTTGGCCCACCCCTCATTTGTTTGCTTTAGCGACGACGTGGGAACATCAAATTCGACATATATTGATCCCGGCTTTGCTTGCTTCCCAAAGGCATTAGCATCCGCAGGATTAGCAACATGGGTCGTCCCAGTATAACTTTCAGGTACTTTACCTGTTTTGACCATGGTATCGTATTCTTCTCTGGACATCCATCGACCTACTCGAGTAGTCGCAACATTTCCTGTCCCCTTAATAGTATTATTGGTAATTGTATTTTTAGTGCCCAACTTAACTCCAGGACCTTTTACTGAATAGCCTGCACCTCCACCATCCATTGGAATCCCATTATCCATTGCCCAGTCCCATGTAACCTGAGCTGCTATGCTATTTTTAATTTTGTTTGTACCTCTCAGTGCATCTTGCATGCCGGCTTGATCTTTTTCGAACCACTCACGATAATACTGCCAATCAATTTCCTTTGTTCCATGTATTCTCCGGACTCCCTCATTATCAAAATAATAATAGGTTCCAGAATTTCCTTCACCAACTCCTACATTGATATGTCCACTTGGATCAACATATTTTAACGGATTATTACTTACATACGTATACCGATTCAAACTCAGCGGATTATCCACCTGCCCCTTATACGTATCCTCCGACACAAACCTCCCCATCTTCGGATCATAATACCGCGCACGCAGGTAGTAAAAACCGCTCTCCTTGTCGTACATTTCCCCTGCATACGCAAACGGGTTCATCATCGTTTCCTTGACTTTATCCGCAATCAAGTTGCCCCAGATGTCGTACTCATACGTATTCAGGACATTCCCGCTCGGTCCTTTGATCTTCACGACATCTCCGTGGCTGTTGTAATAGTACGTGCCTTCCTGGTTCGTCGTGTAGTCTTTGCGCCAGATCAACTGGTTACCAAAGACGTTGCGGGCTTTGACCCGGCCGTCCTGGGTCAGTTCCTCGATCACTTGCCCGTTGAGGTACACATAGTGGATCGTATCCGTTACGCTTCCGGTCTGCTGTTTCGTGGCCAGCAGTCTTCCACGTGACGACAATATCCAACGGCAATCTATTCATTATGTTCACCTCCCCTAGGTACAGTTCAATTACACGAAAAAATACCCCAGACGAGTAATGGAGAGTCTCGTTTGGGGTAATGCATTTTCCTCATTTTCTAGCCAGCTTATTCCCTATTAACCTTTATCACTTTTCTGAACGAAGTGGCTCATACATATCAGCAACAACTTTGTACGACTCAACATCAATAAGCTCAAAACTTTCACCAATAAACAGCTCTTCCCAAAGCCATAAAAAGAAATCTCGAGCATTGGGTGGGGCATCAAATGGTGGAAGTAGCGAATAAAATACTCTTTCAAAATCTATTTCTGGTTTAGTTAAATAGTAGCTGAGTGCTATTTTTGATTTTCTCTTTTCCACTTCCTCAAGATTATTAAAATGCTCAACAAGTGTTTCTCTAATGACTGCTTTATATTGTTGCTCTGTTTGTAACTCTATTTCTTTATAATGTGCTACAGCTTCATCATCATCAGCTAAACCCGTTAGTGGTCTTAAAAAGACATCCAGAAAGTGAGGGTTTACAACATTCATGTTTTTCCTCCAATCTTAATGATTATCTTAATTTAGGATACAATGTTACCAATTTCCCGTCTTTAAATACAGCCTGAACTTTAGTTGTATTAATTACGTTTCCTCCACCACGTAAATAACCTTCGCCAATTATTTCTCCCATATCAAAATCAAAAACAGTTTTTCCCGTTTGTCTAAAAATAGTTTCTGCTCGTTGAACGGCATTTAGCTGTTTCAGATGGGTAAGGAAACGAGATGAGTCAACCATTCTGCCAGCAATTCCATCTGGAGTTAGTCCAGTTATTGCTCGGTTATACTGTTGGGCAAGAGTTGTCTGTGCACCATGTCTAGAGAAAAAGTGAGCACCAGAAGCTTGTTCCATTTTCCTGAGTTGTGCCATCGCATTAGCTTCAATTTTTGCGGCGAGATTACCTGTGTTTCTAATTGTCCCTACTGCTGCCCCCGCACCAGCAACACCCAATCCCAAATCAGGAGCATCCCCATGATTCATGCCAACCGTATTGTTAAATGTAACGATAGCTGTCGAAAGAACTTCCCTCTGATACTGCGTTGGTACATACTTTCTTACCGCATCTTCGGGTTCTATCCCCTCTTCGTATGCCCTTCGTGCCGCAACCTTTGCCCAATGCATGTATTCTTCTGCCGGTGAGGAAAAGCCACCTACTCCTCCCGTCATCTCCTGTATGTGACCACTCGGATCCACAAACTTTAACGGATTATTACTCACATACGTATATCGATTCAAACTAAGCGGATTATCCACCTGCCCCTTAACCGTATCCTCCGACACAAACCGCCCCATCTTCGGATCATAATACCGGGCACGCAGGTAGTAAAACCGGTTTAACCCCTTAAAATTTGAGTCTTTCTCCCTTATTCTCGCATTTTCATATGCTTCTTCCCTCCTTCAACCACC
>NZ_JBYTBG010000089.1:0-5817 GCF_058788915.1 Brevibacillus sp. FW301-21C12A | reverse complement strand
GCAGCTCGGTAGCTCGTCGGGCTCATAACCCGAAGGTCGCAGGTTCAAATCCTGCTCCCGCAACCAAATTTTCTTTCATGCAAAGGGAGTACCTGTAGGTGCAACCGAACATGGAGCTGTGGTGAAGTTGGAGTTCACGCCGGTCTGTCACACCGGAGGTCGCGGGTTCGAATCCCGTCAGCTCCGCCATTTTTCACAAACAACAAATGGCACGCTAAGCAAAAGATACATACGGCTCGGTAGCTCAGTCGGTAGAGCAGAGGACTGAAAATCCTCGTGTCGGCGGTTCGATTCCGTCCCGAGCCACCATGTGTAGGGGCATAGTTTAACGGTAGAACGAAGGTCTCCAAAACCTTTGGTGTGGGTTCGATTCCTACTGCCCCTGCCATTTTCCAAAAGGCATAGTTAGTTAATATGGCGGTCGTGGCGAAGGGGTTAACGCACCGGATTGTGGCTCCGGCACTCGTGGGTTCAAGTCCCATCGATCGCCCCATAATTTCAAAGTTGGGGATTACTTATTGGGGTATAGCCAAGCGGTAAGGCAACGGACTTTGACTCCGTCATTCCTAGGTTCGAATCCTAGTACCCCAGCCATTTATACGCGGACGTAGCTCAATTGGTAGAGCGTCGCCTTGCCAAGGCGAAGGTCGCGGGTTCGAGACCCGTCGTCCGCTCCATTCAAACCTTTTTTATACATGGAGGCATAGCCAAGGGGTAAGGCACGGGTCTGCAAAACCCTTATCCCCGGTTCAAATCCGGGTGCCTCCTCCAATTTAATTGCCGGTGTGGCGGAATGGCAGACGCGCGCGACTCAAAATCGTGAGGGAAACCGTGGGGGTTCAAGTCCCTTCACCGGCACCATTTCTGAAATCAAGCTCTAAGGATGAACATCCTTAGGGTTATTTTAATTTGTTACGATCAACATGAAAAGCAGTATGTATCGCTCCATCTCCTGAAGCCGATCAGCAAGCAAGCGAACCGGATGCAACAGGTGACTGATTCGTTACACGCAAGAAATGAAGAAATCAGTCCTGCAAGCAGCCAGAAGAGCAAGCTGTAGAATTCGACAGTTTGGCCAATTCGATTGGTTGAAAATGAGAATCATTATCTAATATGATAAACGAGAACCGAAATTTTCACAAGAGGTAAATTGCAGATTTTGTGAGTAAAAATGTGTTCCAATGCCAGGTGCTACGCCGAGCGGAGTAACAGCGCGAGCCGCTGGCAACAACACCTGAACAGAAGAACCAAGCGAGGCTGGCGCTTGCCTGCCGATAGGAGAAGCGTGTGCGTGACCAAAGCTAGCCAAGCGTGAAGCATAGCCAAGCGTGAAGCATATCCATGCATGAAGCATATCCATGTGCTGGGTGGTTGCAGAGCTTTTCCTGGATGCGGTAGCGACCATGCCGCGCTTACATCCAACGGTTCTTTTGAGTAAAAAGCAAGGCGGGGTGCAAATGGATAGAGCAAAGGTTGGTCTGTTGATCGACTATCACGCCAGGGGAGCCATTACACTCACCAGTGTATCCCTCGAAGAACGACAGCCGGGAATGAAATATTTTGGGGGACGAACCGGGCTGCATTCGGCATTTATTTTCCCTCTATCCGGGAGAGCCAAAATGTGGTTTGACGGCACGGGATACGATATGGAGCCGGGGATGGTCGTACACGCTGGCCCTGACATGGCGTTTGATCGCAAGGTGATCGGCGAGGAAAAGTGGGTCTACATTCTCGTGCTCTATCAGGTGAAGCACTGGGAGCTGGCTGATGCATGCGATTACGCCGGGCAGCATTACGGCTTGCACCTTGTCGAGCAGAGCGCCCGGCTGCAGGAGAAGCTGAGGCAGCTTGAGCGGTACTGGAACAGCCCCGGCGACTTGTACAAGCTGCGCGTAAAAGAGCTGTGGTACGGCATCTTGAACGAGCTGTTTTCGCTCGTGCTGTATCGCGCGCAAGACGAGGGGCGGCTATTGCTGGAGCGGCTGCTCGATTATATTCATAATCATTACATGGAAAACTTGAGCATGAATCGGCTTGCGGAAATGCACCAGATCAATGTCAACCGGCTCGCTTACCTGTTTCAGAAGCATTTGAAAATTAGTCCGGGTGAATATTTGAACAGATACAGACTTAACCAGGCGAAAAACTTGTTGAATATCGTGCACAGCCAATTGAGCATCAAGGAGGTGGCGCAAAGGACAGGCTTTTCCGATCCGTTGTATTTCAGCAAGCGCTTCAAAAAATACACCGGCCTGTCCCCGAGCGAGTTTCAACGGGATTCATGAATAATCCATATCGATTCATGAATGTGCCATTCTCTTTCACAAGGCACATTGCTATACTTATTGATGAAATTGATAATCATTATTGCAGTTGCGTTGACAAAAGCTTGCCGGGTCAGTACTGACAGGAGCGAACCCAACGCCAAAAGGGGGCCATTGATTGATTCGACGCTTTTTCTCCTACTACCGCCCGTATAAATGGTTGTTTGTGCTTGATTTTGGCTGCGCAATCATTGCCGGTTTGCTGGAGCTGGCGTTTCCGGTAGCGGTAAATGCTTTTATCGACGATTTGCTGCCGGGCGGGAAGTGGGGCATGATTTTGTGGGCTTCGCTCGGACTGCTCGCCTTGTATGCCTTGAACACATTGCTTATGTACATCGTCAACTACTGGGGGCATATGCTGGGCATCAACATCGAGACGGATATGCGGCGCAAGCTGTTTTCGCATATCCAGAAGCTGTCGTTCCGATTTTTTGACAATACGAAGACCGGGCATTTGATCGGCCGCTTGACAAACGACATGAACATGATTGGCGAAATGGCGCATCACGGACCGGAGGATTTGTTTATCGCGATCATGACGCTTGTAGGCTCGTTTGCGCTCATGCTGTCCATCAACTGGCAGCTTGCGGTTATCACCTTCATCGTTGTGCCGGCCATCATCTGGGTCGTCGTGTACTTCAACAAAAAAATGACCCAGGCGATCCACCAACTGTTTCGCGATGTGGGCGACTTCAACGCTCGCATTGAAGACAGCGTGGGTGGCATCCGTGTCGTCAAGGCGTTTGCCAACGAGAAGCACGAGGAAGCACAATTTGCTGTCAACAACGGGCGCTTTCGCCTGACCAAGCTCAGCTCCTACAAGCTGATTGCCAAAAACGGTTCGATCAGCTACATGATGATGCGGTTTGTCACTTTGTTTGTCATGGTGTGCGGAACCTGGTTCGTCATTCGCGAGCAGCTTACGTACGGAGAGTTTGTCGGCTTTTTGTTGCTGACGAACGTGTTTTTCCGTCCGATTGAGAAGATCAACGCCATTGTGGAAAGTTATCCGCAAGGCTTCGCAGGCTTCAAGCGCTATACCGAATTGCTGGACACAGAGCCGGATGTGGCGGATGCTCCGGACGCGGTGGAAATGAAGCCGTTTCAGCGAGAGATTCGCTTCGACCAGGTCTCCTTCAGCTATGACGGAGAGAAAACAGTGCTCGATCAGGTCGATCTGGTCATCCGCAAAGGAGAAACGATCGCGTTCGTCGGTCCGTCCGGTGCGGGCAAAACGACGCTCTGCAGCTTGCTGCCGCGGTTTTACGAGGTCGAGAGCGGTTCGATCAGCATTGACGGGGTGGACATCCGCCAGGTGACACAAGATTCGTTGCGCCGACAGATCGGGATTGTGCAGCAGGATGTGTTCCTGTTCGCGGGCACGATTCGCGAAAATATTTTGTATGGAAAACTGGAGGCGAGCGAGGAGGAAATCTGGGAAGCGGCACGGCGAGCGCGACTCGATGACTTTATTCGCGCGCAGGAGCTAGGCATGGAGACGGTGATCGGGGAGCGCGGCGTGAAGCTGTCCGGCGGTCAAAAGCAACGGCTGGCGATTGCCCGCATGTTCCTGAAAAATCCGCCGATCCTGATTCTCGATGAAGCGACCTCGGCGCTGGATACGGAGACAGAGCTGGCGATTCAGCAATCGTTGGCAGAGCTGTCCAAAGGCCGGACGACGCTGGTGATCGCGCACAGGCTGGCGACGATCAAGGATGCAGACCGAATCGTCGTGGTGACGGGGGAGGGCATCGTCGAGCAGGGGCATCATCGCGAGCTGATCGACGCAGGCGGTGTGTACAGCCGCTTATACCAGGCGCAGTTTGGGGTATGGAATGGCTTGGAGGCTGTCAGCAAGCCGTAAAAAAATGAATACAGACGCAAAAATGGAAGCGGCCAGCAAAGCTCCTTCTACGTGTCCTTTTGCAACCGAAAAGACCCTGCTGATTCAGTAAGGGTCTTTTGGAGGTTATGACGCAGTATGCTGCTTTAATGATCGCCTGACAAACAAGCCAATATAAAAAGATAAGCACGATAAAAGGGTGCCATATAGGATGTAATTTATGCCAAAAATATAATAAGGAAGCTCTTCGCTTAGAAGTACAAACGGGTCTGCTGGAGAGAATACATACGCGAAACAGACAGGTAAAAATTTTTCCAAAAGGAAGGAAGTAACTACGGTGGCAATAGCAACAGTATGAATATTTCGATTGTGAAAAAAATGTGCTCTCCAACCAAGAAGCAAAAAAGGAACGCAATTGACAAGGGTACCTAGAAATAGTCCAGATCCGTTTTTATCCCGATCAGTCGGCAAATCCGTGACGATTGTAAAGCTGTATACGCCGATAAGAAAGACAATCGCGTATAAAGAAACGTATATCATCCCTATTTCCACTAGCGTTCGTAACCATCCAGATTTTGTTTTCGTCATGAAAGTTTCTCCTCTCGCAAAGGAAAAGTAAAGGTCTACAGTATGATTTTGCAGACCTTTATTTTTAAATGTAATCATTTGTTGAGAGTTTCCTTCTTCCAGTACAAACCAAATGCTGGTTGATCTTCAGTTTGCACTTCTACAGCAAAAACTTTATCATTTTTCATTATCTTTTTTAAGTCTTTTCCTTTAGCAGTACCTTCAATTTCAATAATACCCTTGAAGCTATAAGAAGCTTCTTTTTGAATGCTCTCTAAAACCTCTGGTTGAATTGTTTTTGTGCCGATAGTTACAATATTTTTTTCACTATCAATACCTCTGGCATACAATTCTGAAACCTCTAAATTATAATCGGAAACCAAATCGTAAAAACTGTCTATGCTCATAGGGTTCTTTAATGTAATCACAAATTGGTAATCATCGTTACTTTTGAACCTTTCCACTCTTTTGTTTACATTGTTTTTGTAGTTCTCTAAATCACCTTTCGTTTTGATTTTATCATATTCTCTATCCGCTAAAATTTCAGTATTCAAGACGAGAGCTTCTCTATTTGACACAGATGAAGGAGTTGATAACTGGCTATATTTAAATACTCCGAGAAGTTCGGCTGTACCAGCAACAGTGTTGTAGTCCCCTCCTGGATAAATTGGTGCTACACTAATTGATGCATAAGAAGAAACCTTGGGATCATTTGTCGTATTTACCACACCAAAGCTACTAGTTACATAGTAATTCGTGTTAGCACTAATACTCCATTGGTCTCTAGATACTGCTTCTAATTCATCATCTTTTCCATCACCATTGTCATCTTCGTAATCATATTTAGGGTCGGGCAAATTTGTAGAAATGAAAGAGCCATCAAACCCATTTTTTGATTCGTCACGAAAATCATAAGTTGGGTAATAGCTTATATAACGCATCATCTCACTTTTCTGATTTGCACTATATTTGAAATCTATCCGTGCTGTAATTTTTGGATAAGATGCGGATTAACCCCCTAGGTTTGGACACATACTCTCTTATTCTTACTTTTTCATAGCTTTTCGTTTTTGGGTGAGGAAT
>NZ_JBYTBG010000088.1:0-5991 GCF_058788915.1 Brevibacillus sp. FW301-21C12A | reverse complement strand
GGAGTGTAAACCAGCCATATAAAAAAGTGAAAAACTACGCTAGAGGAAGATCAAGCACGTTTAATGGTGAAGAGCTAAACTTTTGTATCAATATGAAAATGATACCATATTATTCATGGCGAATCACACGGAAGTCCCGCTTTCTCTCCTGTGAAAATGAATAAAGAGGGCGATTATTATTTTTTAAATTATCTGATATTTTAAGAATGTACAACCATTCTCTGTTGATCCGTGGAGGGAACCTATGACCAAGAAGGTACGTTGCATCACATCTGCTGCCCTTGCCGTGTCGCTTTTGTCAAGCGGTTTTGCACTCCCCTGGGCGCCGCCGACCGCCCACGCTGCCCAGACGGACGCTCCTGTTCCGTACTATGGCCTCGGCCCAAGCTATGTACAGCCTGCAGAGGTCAAAAGTCTGTTCCCCGACCCGCAGCTCGATTTCGGCACCCCTGGCTTTGCCAAAGGAAAGGTCGCCTTCACTACCCAGGAAGAAATGCTGGCATACATAAGCAAGTTGGCAGAAACCAGCAAGCACGCCAAGCTGGTTTCGATCGGAACCTCGCTGGAGGGACGGGACATCCCGCTCCTTTTGTTCAGCAAAGACATGACGACCGTCAAGCAAAACCAGACAAAGCCGCTCGTCTGGCTGCAAGCGCAAATTCACGGAAACGAGCCTGCCGCCGGAGAATCCGCCCTCGTCATCGCCAAATGGCTGGCTGAAGACGCGCTCGGCGCCGATTTGCTCGACAAGGTCAACGTCGCCATCGTCCCCCGGCTCAACCCGGACGGCTCCTACCAGTTCAAGCGCTACATCGCTACCGATCTGGATGCCAACCGCGACTACATGAAGGTCGAGTATCCCGAGGTGCAAGCCGTACATCAGGCGATCAATGAGTTTCAGCCAGACGTGATCCTCGACGCGCACGAATACGGCGTCAACTACAGCCAGTTTGCCCACGTCGGGGAAAAGGGCGCAATCTCCTCCTATGACGTCCTGATCTCGTCCGCCAAAAACTTGAATATTCCCGAGTCGCTGCGCAAGCTGTCCGACTCGCTCCTGTTGGCCGATGCGCAAAAAGCGCTGGACAAGGAGCAGCTTTCCCACCACGCCTACTTCACGCTCGCCAAAGGCAAGGACGGCAAGGTGACCGCCACGGAAGGCAGCACGGAGACGCGCATCGGGCGCAATGCGCTCGGTTTGAAAAATACGTTGACCTTCCTCGTAGAAACGCGCGGCATCGGCATCGGACGGGCCGATTTTGAGCGTCGCGTCTACAGCCAGGCCGTCACGCACGCCGCCATCATCCAGTCCACCGCCGCCCATGCCGATGCGATCAAGGCAGCCGTCGCCCGCGCCCGCGAGGAAGTCACCGAAAAAGGCAGAAAAGCAAACGACGACGACAAACTCGTCATCACGAGCGAAAACAAACTCATCCCGAATCAGTCGCTGGTCGTCGTCGACGTGGCGCAGGCCAAAAAAGTGTCGGTCCCCATCGACTGGGTCAGCTCGACTGACGCCTACCCCGTGCTGGAGCGCGAACGCCCTACCGCCTACATCATGCCTGCTGCCTATCACGACGTGGCAGCCAAGCTGAAAAAGCTCGGAGTGGAGGTAAGCAAGCTGTCCGAAGAGACAACCGTGCCTGTCGAGCGCTACACCGTCAGCGAAAACAAAGTAAACACGACGTACGAAAACGGGCATTTTACGAACGAAGTCACGACCAATGTGACCAAGACGACCAAGACTTTCCCGGCCGGCAGCTATGTATTCAGCATGGCCCAGCCAAACGCCAACTTCATTGCACTCGCCCTGGAGCCGGAATCGGTCGACAGCTATGTCACCTTCAACTTCATTCCGGTCGAAGCCGGAGATGAGATGCCTGTGTACCGCTACATGCTGGAGCAGCCATTGCCTGTAGTAGACCCGTACTAGAACGGGTGGGCTAGCCGCTCTCTCCCGGCGAAGCTCTCGCCTCGGCTAAAAAACTCGGCTGTGCCAAGCGATTAACCTAGCCTTAGCTGCACAAAAAAGTCCCTCACCCATTAAGACTGCGGGGAGGGACTTTCCGTTTCACTTTGTCGAGGAATAATTTTATTAGGACAATACTTTTTTGACTTCTTTCAGGCTGCTCTGCAAAAGCTGGTCGACGACGCCCGCTTCTTTTACGTGGCCGATCAAATCTTCGTTCAGGTCGTCCAACAGGCCGCGCGCTGCATTGACCTGGCTGGACACCTCGTCGGCAAAGCGCTTTTGCTGCTGGATAATCTGCATGACGCCTGCCACTTCTTCGTTGACTTCGTGGAAAGCGCGCACGATTCCGTCCATTTTTTCGGACGCTTCCTTGCTGATCGCCAGTCCTTTTTTGATCGCGTTGCCGCTCTTCTCGCTGTTGGCGAGCGCTTCTTTTGTTTCCTCCTGGATTTTGCCGATCAGCTCGGCAATCGTTTTCGTCGAGTTCGCCGTCATTTCTGCCAGCTTGCGCACCTCGTCCGCCACGACTGCGAAGCCTCGTCCCTGCTCGCCTGCGCGCGCCGCCTCAATCGCGGCATTCAGCGCGAGCAAATTCGTCTGGTTGGCGATATCGCTAATGACCTTGACGATGCTCGTGATCTCCGAGGAGCGTTCTTCCAGCCGGCTCATCGAGCGGGACGTGTTCGTCGATTCTTTTTCTAGCTGGCTCATCACATCGACCACTTCGGTCATCGCCTTTTTGCCCGCCTCCGAGCGCTCGACCGAATCTTTGCAGATGACGGTCAGCCGCTCTCCGCGCACGGAGAGCTGGTTGGCAGACTCGTCGTCTTTTTCGTTGATGGCCTGGATTTTCTCCACGACGTTTTTCATTTGGGTGGCCAGACGGGCAAGCCCGTCGTGTTGAGCATTTACCTCATTGTGCTGGGAAATGATCGCCCCTATCTGTTCGTACAGTCCGCGCAGTTCCTTTTTCCACGCGTCTTGCTGCTGTGCTTCGCTCTCTGTTGCCAAGGGTGTCACTGCTGCCGCTGCTGTCTCTTTTTCCGCAAGTCCTTTGTCCTTTTTCCAAAACATTTGCTTCCCTCTCCTTTTTGCTTTACTTGTCTGCGCGGTGCGAATACGCGCGAGATTCGATGATCCCCGGGTGCTGCTTCGCGAGACTCAGCAAATTTTCCAAGAAATAGTAGTGCCCCTCCAACAGCTCCACGTCCTTGCGCTCGAAGTTTTTCACCTGCAAATACTGCTGCATCTCCAGGGCGTAGCGCTCCAATCTATCGTGAAAGTCGTTGGCGCGAAGCATCTGGTCCACTTCCGGATACTCTGTTTTTAACCGGTTGATTTCGCTGTACACCTTGCCGCCCTCCAGAATCATCTGGTAAGCCGTGCGCTCCAGCGAAGCAGCCGTGGCCGCTTCCTGCTCCTCACGCTCCTCGCGCAAAGCGGACAAGTACGTGATAAAATGGTAGACAGTTAAAAACAAAGGCCCTAAAAATAAAATGATCCCTGCTTTGTACACATGTTGATTGGACAAATTGCTGATGAGCAGGAAAAGGTGAAACAAGATCGCTCCCAACCATACATAGATGATGATCTGGTGATTGATCTTCCCTGCCTGTTGGTGGCGGGAAAAGGCAAAGGTAAGCCCGAGCAGGTAAAAAGCGAGCAACGTAAAGCTGGCCGAGAACAAGGCCATCTCCATATCGACAAGCCACTCTGCATCGGCGGGAATTTCGATGAAGAATTCAAAAGCGAGCACCAGCAGTGAGAAAAGCAACCCCATGATCCAAAATCGGCTGACTTCCGAGTCGTTCCTCCGCCGGGAACGGTAGCGTTCTGCACGGGATCCCTTCATAACAAGCTCTCACCTCATTTTCTATGATTCGCCATGATTCTAGCTTTTCCTTTTACATGCGGCCAAAATCTGACAACGGAGGCGTTTATGACACAAAATCTACCCGGACTTTTCACCGAACGAATGAAAAACCTGCTCGAACAGGAATACGAAGCGTTCATCGCTTCCTACGACCAGCCCGTCACGCACGGCTTGCGAGTCAATCCGCTCAAGGTCGCGCGCGAGCGTTTTCTCTCGCTCTCCCCGTTTGCGCTGGAGCCGGTTGCCTGGTGCGCAAACGGGTTTCGCTACCGCGAGCAAGACCGCCCCGGCAAGCATCCGTTTCACGCGGCGGGCTTGTACTACCTGCAAGAGCCAAGCGCCATGTCCGCCGCCGAGGCGCTCGACGCACAGCCGGGCGAGCGCATCCTCGACCTGTGCGCGGCTCCCGGCGGCAAGTCTACTCAGCTCGCTGCGGGACTGAACGGCGAAGGCTTGCTCGTTGCCAACGAAATTCACCCGGTTCGCGTGAAAGCGTTGGCGGAAAACCTGGAGCGCTGCGGCGTCAAAAACGCCGTCGTGACCAACGAGACGCCGGAGCGGCTGCAGGAGCGTTTTCCGCAGTTTTTCGATAAAATTCTCGTTGATGCCCCGTGCTCCGGCGAAGGGATGTTCCGCAAGCTGCCGGAAGCGGTGGAAGACTGGTCGCCGGACAAAGTGACGGAATGCCACCTCATGCAGCAAGACATTCTCGACGCCGCCAGCGCCATGCTCAAGCCGGGCGGAACGCTCGTCTACTCCACTTGCACGTTCGCTCCGCTGGAAAACGAGCAGTCTCTCGTCGATTTTCTCGCCCGCCATCCGGAATTTACAATCGTCCCGCTGCCGCAGCCGGAATGGTTCGCTCCCGGTCAGCCAAGCTGGGCCAATCCCGCCTGCGAAGCGCTCAGCGATACTGCGCGCCTGTGGCCGCATCGCTTGCAAGGCGAAGGCCACTACCTCGCCAAGCTGCAAAAAAGCGCCGATGCAAACGCAGCCCCAATCGCAGCGTCTGGCAAGCGCAAGGACAAGCGGGCCGCCAAAACCGCCGCTCCCGCCGGACGCAAGGAAGCGCTGGCTGCCTGGCGCGCTTTTGCCAAGGAAGCGATGCCGCAGCTCGCAGACGCATTTGCCGACGAATCCGCCTTTGTCCTGTTTGGCGAGCAACTGTACTACTCGCCCATCCCGGAAATGGACTGGGACAAGCTCAAGGTCGCGCGCGTCGGCCTGCATCTCGGTACGGTGAAAAAAAATCGGCTGGAGCCTGCCCATGCGCTCGCGCTCGCCATCACGCCCGCTGAGGCTGCCCGCGTCGCCGCTTACAGCGCGGACGATCCCGACCTGCTGCGCTATTTGAAAGGCGAAGCGCTCGCCCGGGACGGAGCGAACGGCTGGACACTCGTCGCCGTAGACGGCTTTTCCATCGGCTGGGGAAAGCAATCGGAGGGCCTGTTGAAAAATCACTATCCGAAAGGGTTGCGCTGGGTGTAAAAAGCATAAAAAAGCTCGCTCACATGTATGCGGTCAGGCCCCAATCCTACTAATCAACTGGAAAAACTCATCCGTCCGTTAGGCCAATAGCTGAAGCCAATGAGTACCGGACGTCAGCTTGCAGTCCAAAGCTTTTTAGTGTTCAACGAAATGGGGGCTTGCTCATACCGGCACTCTCTTCAACAATCTGCGCATAAAAATGACACCAATCATAACCAAATGATTGGTGTCAGATCTTTTCTTCTTCCACTGTCTACTTGACGTTGGGCAAACGTTACCCTTAAATCTGAAAATAAAATCCTGGGTGCCTTTATTCATAATATGGAGCTTTGCTATTTTTTACGAACTTGGATCGTGTTCTAAAAAGAAATGGGCTGGATAATAATTGTTTCGATCTGCTTTTCGTGTGTATCCAGCGATTTACTATATGCTTTGGAGAAAGCATCGACGTTTGCTATTACTCTATGCTTATCGTAGATAAAGAAGTAAATGTACTTTTCTTGATAGTGAAAAGCATCAGATCCGATTTGCTCGGTGGAGTTCACGTTCCTGCATGGATGGACGGGAGCATTTGACTTCGATGAACCACTGTCAATAGATTGGACACATAAAATCGAGAGAATTACACCACACATCGGTACATATGTTCGTATTGATT
>NZ_JBYTBG010000087.1:0-6390 GCF_058788915.1 Brevibacillus sp. FW301-21C12A | reverse complement strand
AAGGAGGTTTTCGCGGGAGTGTCTGAACAGCGCTCCGGTGGTATAATGGTAGTACAGACAAAGGACGGAGAAGGGAGCGTGATGACGTGACCAAACTAATGGACTTGAAGATCGACTTCGCGTTCAAGCAGGTGTTTGGCAAAGAGGGAAACGAACCGATTCTCCTTGCCTTTCTGAATGCCGCGCTCCAATTGCCGAAGGAAAAGCGGCTCTCTTCGGTGGAAATCCTCAATCCGGAAATCAATCGGGAACACATCGAGGATAAGGCATCCGTGCTGGATATCCACGCCAAGACAGAGCAGGGGGAGCACGTCAACATCGAGATTCAGCTGGCGAACAAGTTCGACATAGAAAACTTGGCGATTGCCTAGCGTAAGCGACGGCAGAGCCATAGTTGCACTTGTGTCTAACCAGAATGCCAGTGCATTCTGGTTAGACCATGGAGAAGCGTACCCTGTACTACTGGTCACGCATCTACTCGGCCCAAATGCAAAAAGGAATGCCGTACACGGAACTGGCGAAGACTATCGCGATCAACATCCTCAATTTTCGCTTTCTGCGGGAAACTGAGCGGTTCCACACCACATTCCACCTGTACGAGGATCAGGAGCAGTTTCCGCTGACAGATGTGATGGAGATTCACTTCATGGAGATCCCGAAGCTGATGGACAAGTGGGAACAGCGGGCGGTCAATCCGCATGACAATGAGCTGGAGAGATGGTTGCTGCTGCTGGAGGCGGACGATCACGAAGAAATTCGCAAGGAATTGGAGGCGATAGCGATGCAAGATCCGGTCATGAAACGGGCGTTTGACGAATGGGAAGACCTGAGCCGTGACGAGAAGAAGTGGGTCGAGTACGAGTCTCGTCGGAAGGCGATTCTGGACGAGATGGCGGTTGTAAGGGAGGCAGAAATCCGGCAGCAGAAGGCTAGAGAAGAAGGCTTGTTAGAAGGAAAGCTTTTAGTAGCAAAGGAAATGCTTGCGGAAGGAGAGAGTCCAGAACGCATTGCAAAGCTGACTAAACTCCCCTTAGAAGAAATAGAAAAACTGAAACAGCAGCTTCACTAACCGAAGCTTAAAACGACTCACAGACGACCCTGTGTCTAATTAAAGGATGCAGGGTCTTTTTGCGTTGCCAAAAACAAATAAGGAGATGAGAAGCATGTTGTTTCCGAATTTGCCGATCAAAACGGCGGGAGGCAAAGTCTTTTGGGACACCCTCGACAGGAGAAACGTAAGCGTCAAATCCGGCACACCTACAAATCAGAAATGTCCCGTGAGATAATCTTCCCCAGAACGATACGAGGAGCAGTTCCGACTGGCCCAGCAAAAACGTTTCGGTGCCTCCAGCGAGAAGACGCATCCGGATCAACTGGAGCTGAACCTGTTCAACGAAGCCGAGGTGCTGGCGACTCCTGCCGCTCAGGAACCGGATGTAGAAACGGTTACGTACAGCCGTAAAAAGTCAGCTGGCCGAAAATCCAAGCTGGATCAGTTCCCCGTGGAAACGATCCTCTATGAACTGCCGGAAACGGAGCAAGTTTGCGCATGCTGCGGAGGTCCTCTCCACGAGATGAGTACCGAGACCCGTAACGAAATCACGGTCATCCCGGCAGAAGTGAAAGTCGTGCGTCATGTTCGCCAGGTGTATGCTTGCCGCCGCTGTGAACGAGAGGAAATTCGCACGCCCATCGTCACGGCTCCGATGCCAGAGCCTGTCTACCCCGGAAGCCTCCGCTAACTTGCCGCGTGGGCCCTGAAACAGAGCCGAACATACGCTTCTAACGAGATTTGCATACTATATTATTAATAGGAATATGACGGAAAGGAGGTTTTCGCGGGAGTGTCTGAACAGCGCTCCGGTGGTATAATGGTAGTACAGACAAAGGACGGAGAAGGGAGAGTGATGATGTGACCAAACTGATGGACTTGAAGATCGACTTTGCGTTCAAGCAGGTGTTTGGCAAAGAGGGAAACGAACCGATCCTCCTGGCCTTTCTGAATGCCGCGCTCCAATTGCCGAAGGAAAAGCGGCTCTCTTCGGTGGAAATCCTCAATCCCGAAATCAATCGGGAACACATCGAGGACAAGGCATCTGTGCTGGACATCCACGCCAAAACAGAGCAGGGGGAGCATGTCAACATCGAGATTCAGCTGGCGAACAAGTTCGACATGGAGAAGCGTACCCTGTACTACTGGTCACGCATCTACTCGGCCCAAATGCAAAAAGGAATGCCGTACACGGAACTGGCGAAGACGATCGCGATCAACATCCTCAATTTTCGCTTTCTGCGGGAAACTGAGCGGTTCCACACCACATTCCACCTGTACGAGGATCAGGAGCAGTTTCCGCTGACAGATGTGATGGAGATTCACTTCATGGAGATCCCGAAGCTGATGGACAAGTGGGAACAGCGGGCGGTCAATCCGCATGACAATGAGCTGGAGAGATGGTTGCTGCTGCTGGAGGCGGACGATCACGAAGAAATTCGCAAGGAATTGGAGGCGATAGCGATGCGAGATCCGGTGATGAAACGGGCGTTTGACGAATGGGAAGACCTGAGCCGTGACGAGAAGAAGTGGGTGGAGTACGAGTCGCGCCGGAAAGCGATTCTGGATGAGATGGCGGCTGTAAGGGAGGCTGAAATTCGACAGCAAAGGGCTAGAGAAGAAGGTTTGGCGGAAGGTCGGGAGGAAGGCAGAACTGAGGTAGCCAGAAACATGCTTGCTAGAGGCATGAAAGTTTCCATTGTAGCTGAGTTAACAGGACTTTCGGTAGAAGAAATCGAAAAACTAAAGCAGCAACTTCACTAGACTCACCATTTCCCCTTGTCCTGATGTGACGAGGGGTTTTCTCTTTTGTAGAAAACGAATTCCACACCAGAAAGGGGGCAGAAAATCCGACTTCCGTCCGCTCCATTGCTTGCAAAACAATTCCATAAACGTAAACATCAACGCACAAGTATACGTAGGCGTTGACGGAACCAAAACATCAGAGCAGGAGTGGACGAGATGAACGACACGAAATCAATCTTTGCTAGAGTACTTGCCCAGCAGGAAGCGAAAAAGGCCGCACAAGCAGCCGAAAACCAACAGCAGGGAGCTTCCACAGAGAGAGCAAATGTAGTACCTCTCAAGGCAGCGGAACAAAAAATCCAGGAAAGGGGGAACCATGCACCGAAACCGCCGGAAGGTCAACAGGCCAAGCCGTTGAGAGTAAAACCACGGCCAACAAACAAGGCAGAAGGCACAGATAAAGCTTTCAAAGCGGAAACTGTACTGCCACCGTCACAGCAGCTGTCTTCGATGAAAATCCCGAAAAGACAAGCCCCGTTCGAGAAACGGTACCGAAGGGTCACGACGTACCTGGAGAACGGCGTGTACGACAAAGTGCAGCAGCTGTACGAGTCGGGGGAGATCGACCGGATCAGCAACCTGGTCAACACGGCAGTCAGGCTGTACCTCATGAAACACTAGGGGTACGGCAGCAAAGTGTAGCCCCAAATCCCGCGCAGACCGCTTTGTACGCGAGCAAAAACGAAAAAGTGATGCAACCCACAGCCCTACGTCCCTGAGCGGATGTAGGGCCTTTTTGCGTTGTGTTTGGAAAGGAGGAAGGAAGCTTGGACGAGATCACGCAGTTTGAGCAGTACCTTGTGGAAAACGGCATCGCGCCGAAAACGATCGAGTCCTACGTGGGGGACGTAAGAGGATTCTGCGAGTACCTGCGGAAGATGGGCGTGGAAAGCGAGACAGACCTGAAACGATTTTACGTGGTCAGCTACAAGAACCATCTCGTCGAAAACAAGTACGCCGTCGCGACGATCAACAAAAAAATCAATTCCCTGCAGGCGTACAACCTCTACCTGATCGAGAAAGGCATCCTGACGGAACAAGTCGTCACCCTGCAACGGGATCGGATCAAGGTGGCCGCTGGCAGCGAAGGGGAAGTGGACGTGTTCACCGAGCAGGAAGTCAACCAGCTGCTCTTTTTCGTCCAGGACAGGAGCAAGGTCAGCCTGCGGAACCACTTGATCGTCCATCTTCTCCTCTACACAGGAGTGAGGGTGAGCGAACTGTGTGGCATCCAGCTGGGTGACATCGACTACCTGACCAACACCCTTAGGGTCACAGGCAAGGGAGGGAAGTACCGTGAGATCCCGCTCCGTCCTGACCTTGCGGAACTCATCCGTGAGTACGTCCGGACGGAACGGCAGGAGAACAAGCACAAGGACAGTCCCTACCTGCTACTCAGCCAGCGTGCGCCCAAACTGCACAAGGACGCGGTCAACACCATGCTGGAAGGACTGGAGAAGCAACTGGGCTTCAAGATGTACCCGCACAAATTCCGGCACACGTTCTGCTCCCGATTGCTGAAAAAGGGAGTCCCGCTCACAACGGTTTCCAAACTTGCAGGCCATGCTCACATCCAGACCACCGCTCATTATTACATCAACACCAGCAAGCAGGAGAAAGAGTTGGCGGTCAACCTCCTCTAGTGTCATCTACTGGTACTTCTCTTGCTCCCACTCAAAAACGGACTTCACAAGTTTCAGGGCCAAAGCGCGGTCTTGTTTGGAGCGCTCCGTTAGCAGATCAATCAGTTGGCGAAGCTCGTCTGGTCGTGGGGAAGGGTCAATGTGCCGGAACAGATCTTCCATCGAAACGCCAAGACCTTTGGCGATCTTCTCCAGGCTCTCCACCGTGACGTTCTTTTCCCCACGCTCAACTTGTCCCACATAGTTCGTATGTAAACCGGATAATTCGCCTAATTGTTCCTGGCTCATCCCCTTCTCTCTTCGGAGAAAGCGGATTCGATTGCCTAATCGCTTGACCAACTCGGTCATGGAAACCACCTCAAGACAAGCTTACGGGAGGAAAAGAAAAGGGAACACAAGCTATAAATGTGAATTGACAGAAAGATAACACCAAAAGATAATAATTAATGAAGTTTTCCAATCAATAGTGTGTAGTGGTAACCCAATCTAGCAAAAACGGAGGCAAGAAACATGGACGCAATTCTTTTCTACGGCATCATCATTCTACTGGCACTCGGCTTTCTCTCTTTTGCCTGGCTCATTGTAAGGGGATGGCTGGAGCTCATCTTTTCCTTCCTGCTCGGGGTGTTCAAACTTCTGTGGAACATCATCAAAGTGGCGTTCTGGGTCGTCGCCTTGCCCTTCAAGCTGCTCGGTTTTCTCGTCAGACTGGTGCTGCCGAAAAGAGCCAAACGAAAAGATGCAGAAACGCCAGAAGTGCAAGCCTAATCGACAAAAGAAAGTATTTTTGAGGCATTCTGCCGCCCGTAACAGGGACGGTGGGATGCCTTTTCTCATTTTGTAGCCAGTAAACGAGGAGGACATACATGCAGACACCAGCGGAACAGTACGAGCAGTTGGTAGGGGAAGAAGACAAAGTCGTGTTCGGCATCCAGACATGTGAACATTGTGTCACGCTGCTGCTGGACAATCTCTACCGGACTGGAGAGGCACAGAATCAAGACACCTACACCGAGATTCTCAAAATCATTCACGAAGTCGAACAGCGACTGAGGAGAGAATGGCTTGAGCTAAAAATCAAAAAGGCAGTTTTGGCCCATCAGATGCAACAGAAAGGGGATGTGTAGCATGAGAACGATCAAAACCTTGGCAGATGTACACTGCTTGCAGGCAGCGCAGGTGTTTTCTCCGAGCTTTCTGTCGTACTTGGAGGAAGAGTTTCTGGGACTAAAAGAGGCGTTCGACTTCGACGGTCTGGACGAAGCATTCACGTTGGACACATACGGCTACATGGTTGTGCTGGAGAAGGGAGACAACTTGCGGGATCTGAGCGTGGTCGGCCTAAGCAGAGAGGACGGGGGACTTCTCGGCAGCCTGCCGGAGTTTGTCGAGAAGGTGGAACGAAACGGCGAGTGCTGGTACAAGGTGGTCGTGATCTACACCAACGAGTACGGGATGGCCTTCTACGTCCCGGCAAAAGCAATCTCTGACGACAACGAAATCCAAAACTGGTTGGAGGAGCATGTAGAATGAGTCAAAACAGAGAAGTCGCCAAACGAGTCAACATCGTCCGAGTCAAAATGGTACGGGAAGCAAGCCTCCTGTACCCGCAGCGCCGCATCAGGATGGCAAGGGATGTCGTAGAACTGTTCCAGACGTTTCTGCAAGAAACGGATCGGGAGCAGTTCTTTTTGCTTTGTCTGAACACCAAAAACGAGCCGACTGCGCTGCACACTGTTTCGATCGGCTCCCTGGACGCAAGCATTGTCCATCCAAGAGAAGTGTTCAAGGTCGCCATTCTCTCCAACGCCGCTGTTTTTCGCAAGTCAAAAATACAGAGAATCGCTGCGGATTTGTGCATAGGCACGGCCAACGCTGAAGATTATGACG
>NZ_JBYTBG010000086.1:0-6669 GCF_058788915.1 Brevibacillus sp. FW301-21C12A | reverse complement strand
GACCTCACTCTCATCCCGCCCCTAAAGGGGGTGCTATCGCACCGTAGCGGGCTTTCTCGTTCGGAAAATCTGTAAAGGCACCTGTACCGCTGCGCACTTCGCACAGCCGTCAGGTGCCTCTTTGCTTTTTCTCTATACTTCTTCGATCAGGCGCGCCAGCAAAGTCGCGCGTGTCGATATTTCCCCCAGTTCGATCCATTCCTCCGGCGAGTGGGCAAATCCGCCCTTTGCCCCAAGTCCGTCCAGCGTCGGAACCCCGCAGGCAGCGGCGAAGTTGCCGTCGCTTACGCCACCTGTCCCGGATTCCTCCAGCTCCATCCCCAGCTCATGACGGCTGATGGATTTTGCCAGCGCAAACAACACGCCTGTATCCTTGGTACGCTCCATCGGCGGACGGCGAATGCCGCCCGTCACGTTGATGCTCGTGCCCGAAAGTAGCGGCTTGCGCTCGCGGATTACGTTTTCGATGCGTTGCGCCTCTTCCATGGAAACGACGCGCACATCCACCTCTGCCTCCGCGTAATCGGCGACGACATTGGCGCCAATCCCGCCTTTGACTACGCCGACATTGATCGTCGTGCCTTTTTCGTAATCGGTCAGAGCGTGGAGAAATTGGATTTGCCGCGACAGCTCTTCGATGGCCGATACGCCTTTTTGGTGATCGACCCCGGCGTGTGCGGAAATGCCGCGAACCGCCACCGTATAATGCGCGCTGCCTTTGCGCCATGTTTTCAGCGCGCCGCCAGGCTCCGTCGGCGGCTCCAGCACAAAGCTCGCGGCCGAGCGGGACGCTTCCTGCTCTACCAGCCATCTGGAGGTCGGGCTGCCGATTTCCTCGTCGCTGTTGAGCAAGAGCACGATTTTTTTGTCCGCCGGCAAACGGTCCAGCTTCACCAAAGCCCGCAGCGCGAACATCGCCTGCAAAATTCCGGCCTTCATATCATATACACCTGGTCCGTACGCTTTTTCGTCCCGGATGGAAAATGGCCTGCGGGCCGCTTCTCCTTCCAGCCACACGGTATCGTAGTGACCGATGATGAGGATTTGCTTATCCCCTTCGCCCAATGTGCAGCGCACCTGATCGCCGTATGTCGCATTCGGGATCAGCTCCGCCTTGCCGCCTGTCAGCCGTTGAAACTGGAGCGCGAACCAGCCCGCCATCCGGTCGCCCAGCCGTTTGTCCCGCGAAGGCGAGTCCATGTTGACCGCCTCTTCGAGCAATTGCAAAAAGTGATTCATGTTGTCTTGCAAATAAGTCTGGATTGACATAGTGCCTCTTCCTTAATGAGATTGTGAATTGAGTCCGAACAGGCGCTCTAGTCCGTACACTTTTTCCAGCAGCACGATAAAGACCAGACTCAGCAGAATGACAACCGCGGAGATGGAAGCAACCAGCGGGTCAAGCGTTTCCTGCATATAGGTAAAGATCGCAAGCGGAAGCGTTGTCGTGTCCGGTGCCACCAGAAACAGGGAAACCGTCACATTGTCAAACGACGTCAGGAACGAGAAAATCATGCCTGACACAATCGCAGGCCTAAGCAAAGGCAGCGTGATGTCCCAAAACACGCGAAACGGATGGGCACCCAGCATGTAGCCCGCCTTTTCCAGCGTGTAGTCAAATGTGCTAAGCCCGGTGAGCACCAGCCGCACGACATACGGAATGGAAATCAGGATGTGCGCCAAAAGCAGCCCGGTAAACGTACCCGCAATGCCGATGCGCGTAAAAAACAGCAACGCGGAAATCCCGATAATCAGCGACGGCACCGTGAGCGGCGAGAGCATCAGCGCATTGATGAAGCCGCTCCCGCGAAACTTGTACTTGGACAAGGCAAATGCCGCCAGCGTACCGAGCAACGTAGCCAGAACAGCCGTTACCGTCGCCAGCTTGAGACTCGTCCAGAGCGATTCGATAAACTCCGGCCGATCCAAAATCATCGTGTACCATTGGAACGAAAAGCCCTCCGGCGGAAACGCCAAGTATCCGGCAGCCGTAAAGGAGCTTGGAATGATGACCAAAAACGGCAGATTGACCAGCACCAGCACAAAGAACGTGATGAGCCCGAGCACATTCAGCTTTTTCATGACGCAAACACCTCTTTATACCGCTTCGTTTCGATCAACCACGTGTACAAGGTCACCAGCAAAATCGTACTGCCCAACAGCAGGAAGGCCAACGCCGCACCGAGCGGCCAGTTCAAGGTCGCCATGATCTGCTCATACGCGATCACAGGCATCACCTTCACCGAAGTACCCCCCATCAGGGCAGGAGTGACAAACGCGCTCATCGACAGACTGAAAACGAGTGTCGTCCCGGCGATCATCCCCGGCAAGCAAAGCGGCAGCGTCACCGTAAAGAACGTGCGTATGCGCGATGCGCCCAAAATGGATGCTGCCTTGGACAGCGACGGATCAATCGCGTACAGACTGGTCGCAATTGCCAGCACCATGTAGGCGATAAACGAGTCGGTCAGGCCGATGACCACCCCAAGCTCGTTGTACAAAAGCCGCAGCGGCTGCTCGATCAGCCCGAGCTTCATGAGCGTTTCGTTGATCCAGCCCTTTTCCCCGAGCACGACCACCCAGCCGAAGTTGCGGATGACCACGCTGATAAGGTGCGGAGCCAAAATCAGCATCGTGACAATCCCGCGCATTTTGCCTGTCGCCTGCGCCATGTACATCGCCACCGGAAAGCCGAGCAAAAGCGTAGCCAGCACGGTCCACAGACTGACGCGGATCGTCCGCCAAAGAATTTCTACGTAAAACGAATCTTGCACAAACAAGGCGTAGTTTTGCAGCGTAAAAGCCTGGTTTTCATCCTGGAAGCTGAGCAGAAGCATGAGCAGCATCGGCAGGATAAATACGCCGAGCAAAACAATCATGGCTGGTGCCGTCAAAAGTGTGATGGAAAGACGCTTGTTCATCCGTCATCCCCTCTCCACGGGCATGACCAGCACGTCTTCTGCGTTCCACTGGCAGTAGACCGTTTTGCCTGCTTCTTGTTCTGCCGACTTGTCGCTCATCTGGACTTTGACAGACAGCGTATGCGCTCCGGTCGCCACCTCGCACTCCGTATAGGAGCCGAGGAACGAGGCAAGCTGCAGATGGCCTTTTACCCGATTCGGCTGCGCCGTGTCCGCCGCCTCCGTCAGCTTGATTTTTTCCGGACGGACGAAAATCACCGCTTTTTGCTGCAAGGCAAACTGGTGCTTCTGCCCTGCAGCCTGCACGAGCAAACCGCCCGTCGTGCGAAGCGTCACGGTGTCGCCTTCGGTCGCGATCACTTCTCCCTCCATCCGGTTTGTCTTGCCGATGAACGTATGAACGAACTCGGAAGCCGGCTGGTTGTAGATCTCGTGCGGAGTGCCGATCTGCTCCACGAAGCCGTGATTCAGCACAACGATCCGGTCGGAGAGCGCCAGCGCTTCCTCCTGGTCGTGTGTCACGAAAATGGTGGTGACGCCAATTTCCTGATGCAGACGCTTCAGTTCGTCGCGCAGTTCCTCACGCAGCTTCGCGTCCAGATTGCTGAGCGGCTCATCCAAAAGCAAGAGCGACGGCTCAATCACCAATGCGCGCGCGATGGCAATCCGTTGGCGCTGTCCGCCGGAGAGCTGCTTCGGATACCGATCCGCGACGTTTGGCAGCTTGACCAGCTCCAGCACACGATTGACGCGCTCCTGCATCTCCTGCTTTCCGATCTTGCGCAGCTTCAAGCCGTAGGCGATATTTTCCGCCACAGTCATGTGCGGAAACAACGAATACGTCTGAAACACCATTCCCAGTTCCCGCTTGTACGGCGGGACGCCATTCATCCGTTGACCCTTGATGAGCAAATCTCCGCCATCCGGGTCCAAAAATCCGGCAATCATGTTCAAGGTTGTGGTTTTGCCGCAACCGGATGGACCCAAAAACGAGATGAATTCGCCTTGCTCCACCTGCAGGTTGAAGTCCTGAACCACGACATTGTTTTGAAACTTTTTCATGATGCCGCGCAGTTCGACGTCAATCACCTTTGTCACTTCTATACCTACTTTCCTGTTTTGGGTGCGATTTCTTTGTTAAAGCGGTCCAGCCAAGCCGATGTTTCCTTGCTGATGACGTCGTAGTCAAAGTTGACAACCTTCGCGCGGTCAAATGCCAACGTCTTCGCTACATCGTCCGGCAGCTTTACTTCGGTAGCAGGATTGTAGTACAGCTTGGTCGCGTACATCGTCTGCACTTCGTCCGTCAGCAAAAAGTCGATGAACGCTTTGGCTGCTTGCGGATGCTTCGCGCCTTTGACGATTGTGGCGATGTTTGGCACGATATTGCCGCCCTCTTCCGGGAAGACAAATTCCAGCGGCACTCCCGCTTCTTTTTGCGTGAGGCTGCGCGCCATCGTCCAGGTGGTGTAGGCTGCGCTCTTGTTTTGCAGGTTTTGCTGCAACTGCGCCGCGCTTTTCGCGAATGTCGGCATGTAGCCTGCAAGCGTTGCCATTTTTTCAAAACCAGGCTCGATATTTTTCTCCGATCCACCGTTGGCGTAGGCCAGCATAATCATGGTCGAACGTCCGAAGTTGCTCGCTACGTCTGTCATCGTGATGTTGCCCTTCACTTCCGGCTTGGTCAGGTCGTTCCACGACGCCGGAACCGGCAGTCCTTTTTCTTTGACCAGCTCGCTGTTGTACGAGATGCCCATTGGCGTGAAGTTGACGACGACACCGCTGTCATCCGTGACTTTCAAATCTTGCGGCACGTTTTTCACGTTTGGAATGTCCGTGGCAGAGATCGTTTCCCACAAGCCTTCCTGGCGCCCTTTTTCCTGCTCGCCGCCCTCGACGATCGTCAAGTCGATTTGCGGGGAGTTTTTCTGCGCTTTTACTTTCGCGACGATCTCGGTCGATACCCCGGATACGTAGGTCAGCTTGACGTTCGGGTATTTTTCGTTGAATTTCTTGAAGATTTCGTCTTTCATCAACTTCTCTACAGTAGCTCCGTTCCCCGCGACAACCAGCGTGTCTTCCAGTTGCACCTGTGCTTGCCCGCCGTCTGTATTGCCAGCAGCCGGCGTCGGAGCGGCAGTTTGCGGTGTGGAAGAGCCACAGCCCGCAAGCAAAGAACCAGTCAAAGCAAAAATCGACAGTACAGATAACGCCTTTTTCTTCACGTAAGTTCGACCCCCGTTTTATCTTGTTTGTTCACGAATAGAGAACAACGTTTGCTATTCAAGAACGATAGTGTTATCCTATCATAAAGAGACTGACTATTCAAGGTAGTCATACAAAAAGCACCATTGCCTCCATTCAGGATTGCCTGCCCCCTATCTGTGGTAGAATAGGACTAATGCACATAAAGGAGACGTTTTTTATGGACCAAGTATTGTCTTCTGTACGAAACGGTTGCCGACTGTTAAAAATGTTTCTCGATTCTCCCAAAGAGCTTGGGGTGACCGAGCTTAGCAAAAAGCTTCAGCTATCAAAAGGAGCGGTGCACAAGCTGCTTTCCACGCTGGAATCAGAAGGCTTTATTCGCCAAAACGAAAAAACCAAGCAATATACGCTTGGCTATACACTGCTGGAGTTGGGCACGAAGGTGCTCACCAACCACGATATTGTCGATTTTTCCAAACCGTTTTTGACCGGGCTTGTCTCCCGGGTGAACGAGCTGGCCGTCCTGTGCGTGCAAGACTCGAAGGACGCCATCTACGTCGCGAAGGAAGATTCGAAGCATCCTATTCGCTTTACGGTCGAGTCTTTTCGCCGCTTCCCGCTCTACTCGACGACGGCGGCACGGGTGCTGCTCGCCTACCAGCCGGAGTCGTTCCAGGACGAGATATTGGCGGAGCAACCTTTGAAAATGTACACGCCTCACTCCTACACTTCCATCGAAGAGGTCAAAGCCGACCTGCAGGCGATCCGGGAGCGCGGCTACGAGATCAGCTCGAACCGCCGCAACACGGGCGTCACGGGAATTGCCGCGCCGATTTTCGATTCCACCGGACAGGTGACCGCCTCGATCAGCGTGATCGGCCCGACGGATCGCGTGATGCCCAAAAAAGAAGAGATCATCCAGGAAACGCTGGCTACGGTGCGCGACATGTCCACCCAGCTTGGATACCGTTTGCCGTAACCGCGCAGCCAACGAAAGAAGACCTTCCGCACAACGACCGGTTCGCTGTGTGAAAGGTCTTTTTTGTTTAGGCAGCCGTCATTCACCCCATTTTTGGGCGTACGCTTCCCGCAGTTGTTCCCAGCGGCTCCACGACCAGGCTGGCTGCTCTCCCGCAAGCACTTTTGCCAAAAGCTCGAGATGGGCATGCCAGCCTGCAAGCATCCGGGGCAGCAGCTCCCAGCGAACAGCCGACTCGTTCGCGTCCTTGCTGTTCCATGTATAGGCAAGCAGCGCCCAGACGATTTGCTTTTTCCAAAACCCTACGGCAAGCGCTACAGCCCCCGCCACCACGTATTCCGGGCTCCACGCTCCTTTTGGCGCGTGAAACAAAATCGGCGGAATCGTCATGGAGCTGAATACCCCGATCGGAACCATTGCCAGCCCGCGCCTGAGCCAAGCCGGAATCCCCCACCTGGAGCTAATCAGCAGCATCGGAACCCTTACAACAGATGACGGGCGTTTAACAGCAAGTTCGAAACGAGAATCGGCCAGCCGACGATGCCCTGCGAGCCCACCGCC
>NZ_JBYTBG010000085.1:0-6810 GCF_058788915.1 Brevibacillus sp. FW301-21C12A | reverse complement strand
TGACCTCACTCTCATCCCGCCCCTAAAGGGGGTGCTATCGCACCGTAGCGGGCTTTCTCGTTCGGAAAATCTGTAAACGAGTTCAGCGACATGACCACGTAACGGCCGCCGTAATGAAGGACAGATTCGATATCCACATCGATGAACTCGCAGGCCCCCATCGGCGCCCTCACAATGTCGCCGCTATGGTAGGCGCGGTATTTCTCCGAGCGCAAATTCGTGTAGGAAATGTGCTCCATGTACTTCCAGTCCGCGTCGTACAGCACCGCAGACAAATCGACGTCGACGCGCCCGGTGGGGACGTTGTTGACAATGCCTTCCTTCCACCAGGTGAAAAAGCGGATCGTACTGCCCTCCGGGATCGGAAGTCTGGAGCCGCGCACGATCGTCCGCAGCGCTTTGCTCGCCGACCGTTGCGAAAAAGGCACGAGCTGCTCCTGCAAGCGCGGATCGAGGTAGACTTTTCCCAGGGAAGGCAGGGCAGCAAACCGCTCCAGCAGGGCTTCCCGGCATCTGCGGGCTGCACTCGCGCGGACGTCTTCCGGCAACTGCGGCAGCGCGTTTGCAATCGTCTGTACTTTTGCCACCTCTCCTTTCGGGAAAAAGGTGCGCCACTCTCCGTACGCTTCTCTTTTCTCGAAGTGGTTCAGCGCTTGCAGCAGCACAGGGGTAGACACCAAAGGCGCGACCTGTGCAAACGAACGGAGCACCTCGTCACGATCCGCTGCCAGCCTGAGCAGGTGGTCGAGGCGCCGGGCAAATTCCCCCGGCCGCTGCACGAGCAGGCTCGTCGCCTCGTGCACATCCCCGCACGCCAGCGCCAGCTCGACCTTGCTGTTGAACGTTTCCAGCCGACGGTTGTTGCGCAAAATATCGAACGCTTCCGCCGTCTGCGGATAGCGGTCCTTGTATTCGAACGGATGCAAGATTTCCCCGAGGCGAATCCAGCGGCCTTTGTAGCGCAGCATGTCTTCCGCGAGGTTCGGGCTGGCTTCCAGCAAGCGCAGCAGCAGGCGGCGCTCGGCGCGGCTGAACTTGCGGAATTTCGCAGGGGCGGCCAGGCTGACATCGCCGTCAGACAGCGCAACCGCCAGCCGCAAGACGTCGGTCGCCGTTTTGCAATAGGTCGCAAAAAAGCCGGGCGGCAGCTTGTCGGCACGCAGCAAGATGCTGGCTACGACCGCCGCGTTTTCCTTGTGCGGAATCTCTGGCGGCAGCGCTTCTGCGATTCCATCGCACTCGGTGAGCAGCGCTGCGAGGTCTTCCTTGTCCTGCGCCGAGAGCGAGCTTTTTGCCCGCAACAGGTTCATGCCCGTCTGCAAAAGCTCTTCGTCCGTTCCCAACTGGATCACCTTCAGGCGGGATTCTCGCAACAGCGGCAGCCGTTTTTTCACCTCGTGCACAGGAAGCTGCCACGTCAGGTAGTGGATGATCGCCTGCAAATACAATTCTCCCTCGCTCGCCTCCATCACTTGTTCGGGAAAATTCGGATACATCGGCTTGTACTTGCGGGATGCGCCCACCATTTCTTTCAATACCGTCACTACCTCGGAGTAAAGCGGGAAAAACTCCGCTTCAGACAGCGTGCGGATTCGCTCCAGCAGCTCCAGGGAAAACGTGTAGCCCAGACTCTCGATGTTGCGCAGAGCCGCAGCCAAATAAGAGACAGGCAATTCATGCTGTCCCTTCTCGACGACCAGTTTATTTTTCCGGCGAAGGTAGATTTGATTTTTCATCGGCCTCAATAAAAAAAATCAGGAAAGCAGTACCCCTAATCATCAATTGAGTAGAAGGAAGGTGTACAATAGCCTGATTTTTTATTCCTTTTGTCATTTTCAACCATTTTACCGCTGGGTCGCCGCTCCTGTAAAGTCATCCAGTGGAAAAGTAGTCGTTTCTTCACAAATTTTTCCTGCTCCCCTGCAACCTTGTAATCAGGTAAAGGCAAACAGTCCTATTGTAAAATAGTACAGCACATTCTATAGAAAGACGCGAGGAAAAGCACGCATGAAAAAACTGCAGCGAGTCGGCCTGCTGACCTTTCTGCTCAGCGCCGCTCCCTTCTCTTTTGCCCAGTCCGCTCCGCAAGTCCAGGTAGCCGTGAACGGAGAGTACGTCACGTTTCCCGACGCCCTGCCTTACGTGGACCCAAGCACGCAGCGAACCATGGTTCCCGCCCGGTTTGTCGCGGAAAAGCTCGGTCTTGGCATGCAGTGGAATCCACAGACGAGCCAGGTGACGCTCCGGAAAGAACCGGACACCATTCAGTTGACCATCGGCCAGGACTACGCGCTGGTCAACGGGAAAAAGGTCCACTTTGACGCCCCGGCCGTGCTCCGCAGCAACCGCACGATGGTTCCGCTGCGCTTCATCAGCGAGCTGTTTGACGCCCGGATCGAGTGGCTGGCCGAGCGCAACCTGGTCGCGATCACCACTTCCGGCCATGCGAGTGCAGTCCCTCCGGCATCTGTGCCGCCTGCTCCTGACAGCACATGGCAGCATCGGCGCAGCACGTGGCTTTGGGATGCCAGCCTGCTCTACACCCAGCAAGAGCAGATTATCCAGTTTGCGAGCGAGCATCAATTGAGCGCAATCTACCTGCAAATCGACCGGGACATCCCGCCGACTGTCTATCAGCAGTTCATCCGCAAGGCGCAGGAAAAGCAAATCGCCGTAGAAGCGCTGGAAGGCCGTCCCCAATGGGCTTTTCCCGCAAGCCATGGCGAGCTCAAGGCGTTTATCAACTGGGTCCGCGCTTACAACGCCTCGGTCGCCGCGCAAGAGCGGTTCGCCGGGCTGCATTTTGACATTGAGCCGTACATTTTGCCGGAATGGAAGTCAAACCGCGACAAAATCGTGCAAAGCTGGATGGACACGGTTCGCCTGATCGAAAAAGACATGCGCTCAAGCGGGCTTACGCTCACGCTCGACATCCCGTTTTGGCTCCATCAGGTCAAAGTCCCGGGCACGGATTACAGCTTGAGCGCCTGGATGCTGGAAAAGGCAGATGCCGTAGTCATCATGGACTACCGCAATGTCGCGCTGGGCAACGACGGGATTATCGCCAACGCCCATCCGATTTTGCGGGAAGCGGCCACGCTGAAAAAGCAGGTGATCGTCGCCGTAGAGACGGCTCCCAGTGCGGAAGGGCCGCACACGAGCTTTCACGCACTGCCGCTCCAGACGATGAAAACCGAACTGCAGTTGGCGAAGGAACATCTCGAGCATTATGCGAGCTTTGCCGGCTTTGCGATTCACGACTACAACCATTGGGTCAGGCTAAAGCAGGGCGGCTCCTGATTCCCCCGTCTTCTCGGGGTACGGAAACAGGTCCGCTACCCGCACGCTTTGCCCGCTTTCATTTGTATAGACGACGTGCTCGCGGCGAAAATCGCGCGGACTCTCCAGCCCGCAGGCGGCCGCCAACGAAAACAGTCCCTCGCGCAACTGCAAAATGTAGTTCATGACGCGCCACTGCTTTTCTTCCGGGGCGAGCGCCTTCTGGTATTTGGAATCGGTCGTGGTGATTCCCGTTGGACATTTGCCTGTGTGGCATTGCAGGGCCATGATACAGCCGTTTGCCATCATGAAGCCGCGCGCGGAGCTGACCAGGTCCGCGCCGAGCGCCAGGGCGATGGCGACTTTGTCCGGGGTGATGAGCTTGCCGGAAGCAAAAATTTTGAAGCGGTCGCGCACCCCGAATTTTCGCGCCGTGTCATCGAGAATGAGCAGCGCCGGATAAAGCGGCAGCCCCATCCCGTCCGCCATGGCTTTAAACGTCGCGCCTGACCCTCCCTCCGAGCCGTCCACGGTGATGAAATCCGGGTAAATATCCAGCTCGACCATCTTGGCAAACAACGGCTCCAATCTTTTCGCATCCCCGACGACAATTTTGATCCCGACAGGCTTGCCGCCCGCCTCCTGCAGCGTGGCGATAAACCGCAGCGCCTCCTCGGGATTGGTCAGAAAAGCAAAGCGGTTGGGCGAATTGACGTTTTTGCCGACAGGCACCAGCCGCGCTGCCGCGACCTTTTCTGTGACTTTGGAGCCTTCGAGGTGGCCGCCGCGTATTTTCGCTCCTTGATGAAATTTCAGCTCGAATGCCTTGATGTTGGGCACGCTCGCCTTGCGCTTGTATTCCTCGATGGAAAAACGGCCCGCGTCATCGCGGAAGCCGAACATGCCCGGCCCGATCTGCGAGACGATATCCACGCCTGTCGCAAGGTGAACCTCCGCCACGCCGCCCTCTCCCGTATTGATCCAGGAGCCTCCTGCCATGCGGGCTCCGCTTCCGGTAGACAAAATATAGTTCTCCCCCACCGCCCCGTACGATGTGGCCGATGCCCCGAACATGCCCTTGAGCCGCCACGGATGCTCGCGGCGCTCTCCTACGACAATGACATCCTGATCGTGCAACAGCCACGGCTTCACCTGTTCCTCGATCCATTTTTCCTGGCGGGTAAACAACCCTTCATCTGTAATCACGTACTTTTTGCCCAAAATCGGCCGATCGTTATCTACCCGCAGCTCGCTCGTCAGCTTCGGGAACATGGCGTTGGACAGGTAAAAGCCCGGCTTTTCGTAATCGCGTCTGCCGCCAAACGAGATGAGGTCCGTCCTGTATTTCGCCGCGTAGACAAGCCCGACAAAATCAGCTCGCGAAAACGGCCTTCCCTCCGTGTCGTTGTCAAACCAATACTGGCGAAATTCCGGTCCGAGCTTTTCCAGCAAATAGCGCACCCAGCCCAAAAAAGGATGGGAGCGAATGATGGAATGCTTGGGGTGTTTGGACAAGACGTACATATAGCCGAAAAAGACGAGCGGCGGCACTGCCACCACTACAAGCACGATGGTCAAAAGAAGCGACTGCATCCTTGTCTGAGCCTCCCGCCATGGAACGTTGGATTGGAAAAAAGAACCGAAAAGGTTTCATTTGTTCGCAAATGTGGTATTGCATGGATTAGCATACTACCAATTCCCTCTGCTCATACCGCCGTTTCGTTTGGGCTAACTCGAAAAGGCATGTTGCACTTTTAATTAAAATAATTTTCATTTGATATTGATTATAAATATCATTCGTGGTAATTTGGTACCAGACATATTTTTCGAAAAACAGAGAGAGGAGATGCACAATGAGCGCACGCATTGGACTTCCCGCACCAGACTTTACGATGGACACCGTGACTTTTGACAACGGCTTCCCCGTATCGAAAAGTCTGGTAGATTACCGCGGCAAATGGCTGCTGTTGTTCTTCTATCCGTTCGATTTCTCCAAAGTTTGCCCAACGGAGATTCTCAGCCTGAATCGGCGGATCAAGGAGTTTGCCGAGCTGAACGTCGAGGTGCTCGGCGTGAGCGGCGACAGCATTCATACACATAGAGCCTGGATGAAGGCGAGCGACGGCATCGGCCCGCTGTCCTTCCCGCTCGCTTCTGACTACAGCAAGGAAGCGACGATCAGCTACGGCGTGCTGGACGAAGCGACCAAAGCGCCTCTGCGCGCCAGCTTCATCATTGACCCGGAGGGCATCTTGCAGTATTCGGTCGTCTCCAACTCCAAAGTAGGCAGAAGCGTGGATGAGACATTGCGCGTCATCGAAGCCCTGCAATCCGGCGGGCTGTGCCCGATGGACTGGAAGCCCGGGCAAAAAACGATTTCGTAACCCCCTTCAGCCCCAACGAAAAAAACCTCGGTCTCCTAAAGCAGATGCGTGTTCCTCCATCCGCTGTGGCCGAGTTTTTTTTCGTTCCTCTTTGGCGCGAGCAAAGAGGCCAGCCCTCTCCCCACCCGCATGGCTGTATTCATCCGCTCTCTCCATCACGCAAGCGTAGAGCGAGACTTTTGCCCGCGCCGCTGGTATCTTTTGAGCCAGCTTTTCTCAAGCTACTCATAATCCGCAACGATTTGGTAAAAAATACGGCAAAATCCATCGAACGGAGACAGCCATGAAAAGAAGTCCGGTCCGGCTCGGCGATTATTTTGTTCAGCGGTTTCAGGGCAATGCAGACTTCCGGTGCGAGGAGCTGAACAGGTGTGGAGAGCCTCTGCTCTTGTGCTACCTCGATAGTTTGGTGGACACCTCAGAATCCACCCGCCTCTTAGACAGATTGGCTCATCCTTGCTCCTCTCCCTCGTTCTCCTCCGTAACGCTCACCGTTCTCATGACCTGAAAAGCAATCTCCCGCCACTCTCCATACTCGGCAAAAGGGCAGCAAAATGTGCCCATGACCATTTTTCCTTCCAAGGCCAGAAAAAACATGAGGTGATACAAAAAGCCGTCCAGTGCCGGGCTTTTAAACTCGAAGTAGCCAACCTGCTTTCCTTCTACCATTTCTACCCCGTCAGTATAGAAGACATTTGCCGGATTCGTCTTTTTGATCGTAGCTTTCATCCCTGCCGTCAGTTGCTTGACCCACTGGTCCTGCAAGTCTTGGTCGACCCTGCTCAACGTAAAATTAATGCCGCCTGTCTCATCGCTTTTGATAATCTGCGGGCGCTGCCGGTACGGATATTTGACTGCCCGCAAATGGTCAGGCAAACAAGCAGACCTTGTTGTCCCAAAATCCTTGCTGTTCAAACTCGTAGAAGCGGCTTCCCACCCTGACTGGTCCGGTGCAAATGTTAAGGGGAACGCTCGCTTTTTCCGATTCATTCAATAATGCCAGTATCTTTTCATCCCTATGCTCCATAGCTCGTACCGCCTTTATTATCTTTTATGAAATCCCTTATTAAAAGCTCTTCACCATTAAACGTGCTTGATCTTCCTCTAGCGTAGTTTTTCACTTTTTTATATGGCTGGTTTACACTCC
>NZ_JBYTBG010000084.1:0-7775 GCF_058788915.1 Brevibacillus sp. FW301-21C12A | reverse complement strand
TTTGAAGGAATAAGAAGAAAAGCTGTATTCCCGATTACTTTTGCGAGTAATGGAGAATGCAGCTTTTTTTGTGTACCCTGGAACACAGGGACGTACCCACAAGGAAAATCGAACACAGCTTAGCCGTCACAAAAAGGGATGGCCATGCGGGAGGAAGAGTTTTTGGCTAAATACGAGCAAGAATGTTTTGTTGCCAGCGCTTCGCTGCCCTGTTTTTTACCTGGTCTTCCCTATTCGATTCATTGAAATTATTGATGAGTGGGATGGAAAAGTTTATTTTTAAATTGCGGTCTGGCTCCACTATAGTAATGAGTAACAGAATTACATACTGAAATTTCTGATGTTTGTGGACAGGAAAGGAGTTTTCATGAAACAGGCTGCTTCTGTGCGTTTCCACTATGCCTGGGTGATTGCCGCAGTGACCTTTTTCATCCTCTTGATAGGGGCTGGGATTCGCTCCGCACCTGGTGTATTCATGGTGCCTGTGGAACAAGAATTTGGGTGGAGTCGTTCTTCAATCTCCTTTGCGCTGTCTATCAATTTGCTGTTATACGGATTGGTTGGGCCGTTTGCAGCAGCGGTCATGGATCGGTTCGGGATTAGGCGGATCACGATGATTGCTTTGCTGATGTTGGCCTTAGGGGCTGCACTGACAACATGGATGCAGGCATCATGGCAACTGACTGTGTTATGGGGAGTGGTTGTCGGCCTTGGATCAGGCTGTACAGCATCGGTATTAGGGGCGATGATCGCCAATCGGTGGTTTGTACAACAGCGAGGGCTGGTCATGGGAATTTTGACGGCGAGCGGTGCTACGGGACAACTTGTGTTTCTGCCTCTTCTCGCCAGCCTGGCTGAAACGGAAGGCTGGCGTACAGCCTCCTGGGTGATAGCTTCCGTAGCGCTCGTGATGGTGCCGATCGTGGCAGCTTTGATGCGTGATCGCCCGAGCGATAAAGGGCTCTCAGCGTACGGAGCGACAGTCACAGACCAAGAACTTGCGGCTCCTGTACAAAATCCATTCCGTGCGGCAATGAATGGGTTGTTCACTGGCCTTCGATCCTTTGACTTTTGGTTGTTGGCCGGCAGCTTTTTTATTTGCGGTTTGTCTACAAACGGTTTGATCGGGACGCATTTTATTGCGGCGTGCATGGAGCACGGGATTCCAGCAGTAACTGCTGCCAGCCTGCTCGCCCTGATTGGTGTTTTTGACATTATTGGAACGACGCTTTCCGGATGGCTGTCTGATCGCTACAATAACCGCTGGCTGCTATTCTGGTACTACGGACTGCGCGGGCTCTCCTTGATGTTTCTGCCTACGGCTTTGTCCACCTCTACATTTAGCCTTGGGTTGTTCATCGTGTTCTACGGTTTGGATTGGGTCGCGACGGTTCCTCCTACATTGAGGCTGACGACAGACATTTTTGGCAAACAGCAGGCAGGAATTTTGTTTGGCTGGATATTAACAGCCCATCAATTGGGGGCTGCGGTAGCTGCCTACGGTGGTGGCGTGGTCTATACAATACTGAACAGCTACTTCTTCATGTTCATAGCTGCAGGAGCGTTTTGCCTGCTCGCTTCCTTCATGGTTATGCGAATTGGCAGGAACGCGCTCAGTGCAAATGTTTCCCGGAATGTATAGCGGAAAAAAGGAAAGCACCCAAGGCTCATATTGCCTTGGGTGTTAGCTTTGAGTGGAGTGGGATAGCGGCAAACTGATACGGAAAATAGCACTGCACAATGGACCGTTTTCAGCTTCGATCCTGTTCATGGGAAGCATTTTGCAAAAATTGACGCTGGATTTCATGAAAGCGGTCGAGCTCTTGTGCCATGCAGTACACACTTTTTGCGACTCTTACAGCTTTGTAAGAATCGTGCAAGGCAATTCGATAGGAGAACGACTGCGCCCCTTGTACAATCAAGGTAACAACACAAACGGAGGGGGATACGCCATGAGAAAATGGATGAAGATGACCGTGCTTTTTATCGGGCTGCTGATCGACACCAAAACAATGATTCGCACCTCCGATTTGGAAATGATCGTGAAGCTGTAGCAAGGCGCCGGCGCTGACCCGGCGTCTTTTTTTCTGGGAAAGGGGAGGCATTGCACCATAAAGTGCATAATGGATGGCTCGATGGGTTGACTTTTTATACTTTATATATATTATTGTATTGAAAAGATACGCGGGTTTGATAGGGGGAGTGAATATTGATGTCAGAAAAAACGGCGTTGTGGACGAAAGATTTTGTGATCCTGGCACTCTCCAACTTTATGCTGTTCGTTGCGTTCCAGATGTTGCTTCCGACGCTTCCGGTCTATGTGACAGACATGGGCGGAGATCAGTTGGCGGTAGGGCTGGTCATTAGCCTTTTCACCGTGTCAGCCCTGCTTGTGCGTCCTTTTACCGGGAAAGCGCTGGACACCATCGGGAGGAAGCCTGTTTTGCTGATTGGATTGGCCATCTTTTTGCTGGCCGTCGCCGGATATTACTGGATGGTCAGTGTGGCGCTGGTGTTGGCGATTCGCTTTTTGCACGGGATCGGCTGGGGAATTGTCACTACCACCTACGGAACGATCGTGTCCGATATCATTCCTCGGGAAAGAAGCGGGGAAGGAATGGGGTACTTCGGGATGTTCAGCAACTTGGCGATGGCTTTCGGGCCTCTATTGGGCTTGTGGGTATCGCAAAACTGGGGATACGGTTGGCTGTTTGCCATCTCCGCAGGCTTGACTGCTCTGGCGATGATCTTGTCCAGGCTGGTAAAAATCAAGCCAATCGTTGCTGGGCAAAAGCCGAATGGCAGCGTGTTGAGTGGGCTGATTGAAAAGGCAGCGCTGTTTCCCTCTCTGCTGAATTTGCTGATCGGGATTATTTACGGAGGGATATTCAGCTTTATTACTTTGTTTGGCCTTGAGGTTGGCATCGCGAATATTGGTCTGTTTTTCCTGTTCAATGCGATTGCGTTGATGGCTGTTCGGCCTCTGGCGGGAAGGCTGTTTGATCGCAGAGGACCTGCCTGGATTTTGCTGCCGGGTGGATTTATCCTTGGCGGCGGACTGTTGCTGTTGTCGTACAGCACGAGCGAATGGCAACTGATCTTTGCTGCGATCTTGTTTGGCGTCGGTGTGGGCGGCGTGCAGCCTTCTTTGCAGGCGTGGACGATCAAGCGGGTAGACCCGTCGAGAAGAGGGGCAGCTACCGGGACATTTTTCTCTGCGTTCGACCTTGGGATCGGCGGAGGGGCAATGATTCTGGGGGCAGTCGCCAAAATGACCAGTTTTGCGGCGATGTATCGTTATTCGTTGGTTGCACTTGGGCTGTATTTGCTTGTCTACATCGTTTATTTGGCCCGGCAAGGCAAAAAGACATCTGTGCCCGAATCGATTTCCTCCTAAAATCGTTTCGGGTTTTTCCTTTTGTGAATAGGGAAGGCGAAAACGGCAAATCATAAGTGAATGCAAAACAGGACTGGAATAAATAGGGAACGTGCTTTTGGGAAAATTCGGGGCCAAAAGCGGAGCAAAACCAAGGGGAATCGATTGATTCGACTGGAATTTTTGGACGTGTCCTCTTTCTATATGGTATAATAACGTATTGTGATAACCAGTTGGAGGTTTACCGTTTATGGCAGAAGAAACTGCTCGGTTTCCCAAAGTCGATATTAGCCAGGAAATGAGAGAATCGTTCATCAGCTACGCGATGAGCGTTATCGTCAGTCGCGCATTGCCTGATGTTCGCGATGGGTTGAAGCCTGTTCACAGGCGTATTTTGTATGCCATGCACGACATGGGACTTACTCCTGACAAAGCGTTCCGTAAATCGGCAAACGTAGTCGGGGAAGTTATGGCGAACTACCATCCGCATGGGGACTCTTCCATCTATGAAGCGATGGTACGTATGGCACAAGATTTTAATATGCGTTATATGCTCGTGGAAGGGCAAGGAAACTTCGGTTCTGTAGACGGCGACCCGGCAGCGGCCATGCGTTATACAGAGTCGCGCTTTTCCAAGCTCGCGCTGGAGCTTCTGCGCGATATTGATAAAGAAACAGTTGATTTCACGCCCAACTACGACGGGCGCAAGGAAGAGCCGGTTGTCTTGCCTTCTCGCTTCCCGAACCTGCTTTTGAACGGAGCTTCGGGGATTGCCGTCGGGATGGCGACCAATATTCCTCCGCATAACTTGACGGAAGTCATTGATGGCGTCATTGCCATGATCGACAACCCGGATATTACGATTCAAGATCTGATGAAGATCATCAAAGGGCCGGATTTCCCTACAGCCGGAGAAATTCTCGGCTTTAGCGGGATTCGTCGTGCCTACGAAACGGGCCGCGGCTCTATTATTATGCGGGCGAAAACCCAAATCGAAGAGGATAAAGGAAAACCGCGCATCATTGTGACGGAAATTCCTTACCAGGTGAATAAGGCAAGACTCGTAGAAAAAATCGCAGAGCTTGTCCGCGAAAAGAAAATCGAGGGCATTACCGATCTGCGCGACGAGTCCGACCGTAAAGGGATGCGCATCGTGATGGAGCTCCGCCGCGACGTCATTCCAAAAGTCGTGTTGAACAATCTGTTCAAGCATACGCAAATGCAGACGACGTTTGGCGTCAACATGCTGGCCTTGGTTGACGGCCGTCCGCGCGTGCTCAATCTGCGCGATATGCTGTATTACTATTTGCAGCACCAGCGCGTCATTATCCGCAGAAGAACCGAATACGATCTGAAGCAGGCAGAAGCGCGCGCTCATATTTTGGAGGGCTTGCGGATTGCGCTCGATCATATTGATGAGATTATCAGCCTCATTCGCTCTTCGCAAACAACGGAAGAAGCGCGCGAAGGACTGATGACAAACTACTCCCTAAGCTACGAGCAGGCACAAGCGATTCTCGACATGCGCCTGCAACGCCTGACCGGCTTGGAGCGGGAGAAAATCGAGAATGAGTACCAGGAGCTGCTCGCGAAAATTGCCGAGCTGCGTGCAATTCTCGCTGACGAAGCCAAAATCTACGCGATCATTCGTGAAGAGCTGGGCGAAATCAAGGAGAAGTTTGGCGATGAGCGCCGCACAGCGATTACGTTTGACGAGGATCACATTGAAGATGCTGACTTGATTCCAGAAGAGGATGTCGTCATTACTTTGACCCACGACGGCTACATCAAGCGTCTGCCTGTATCCACCTACCGTTCGCAAAAACGTGGTGGCCGGGGAGTCCAAGGATTGGGAACCAAGGATGACGACTTCGTTGAGCATCTGTACATTACCAATTCGCATGATTACATCATGTTCTTCACGAGCAAGGGCAAGGTGTACCGCCTGAAAGGCTTTGAGATTCCTGATCTCAGCCGGACGGCAAAAGGCACGCCGATCATCAACCTGATTCAGATCGAAAAGGGCGAGCGGGTCAGTGCGGTAATCCCGGTCAAAGAGTTCGACCATGAGCGCTTCCTGTTCTTTGCGACCAAGAAAGGGATTATCAAGAAGACGACGCTCGAGTCCTATGAAAACATTCGCAAAGGCGGGCTGATTGCAGTCAATCTGCGCGAAGATGACGAGCTGATCGGGGTTCGTTTGACTGACGGCCAGCAAGAGATCATCATGGGTACGCAAAAAGGGATGTCCGTTCGCTTCAGCGAAAGCGATGTGCGGACGATGGGACGCAACGCAACCGGCGTAAAAGGGATTACCCTCGACGATGACGATAATGTCATTGATATGGACGTCATCAAGCCGAACGCGGAAGTTCTGATCGTAACTGCAAACGGCTACGGAAAACGCACTCCTGTTGACGAATACCGCATCCAGTCTCGCGGCGGTAAAGGGATCAAGACCCACAATGTCACGGAACGCAGTGGTCCTGTGGTCGGCTTGAAAGTGGTTGAGCCAGAGGAAGACCTGATGATTATCACGACTTCCGGCATCATCATTCGGACAGAAATGAAGGGTATTTCTGTCATGGGTCGCTATACGCAAGGTGTGAAGCTGATTCGCCTGTCGGAAAATGAGCAGGTAGGTTCAGTAGCGAAATGCCCGCCGAACGAAGAGGACGATGAGGCCGACTCTGAGGAGCAAGAGCATGGTGAGGCTGTCGACACTGTTGGTGATGGTGACGCTCCAACCAATGTTGAACCGGACGAGCCGACTGAGGAATAAAGCAAAATATCGAGAGAAGCGCCCCGAAAAATCAAGGGGCGTTTCTTTTTTTGAGCAGAAAGTTAGAGTGATTTGTTACTTTATTCCTGCAAATGGTTTGAAATTGGAGTAAAATTGGGAAAAGAAAACTATTATGATTAACAAGTTGGATCGGGTGGTGACCAAGTTGCCCATCGTGGATGTGAAGCAACTGAACAGTGGAGCGAGATTGGCAGAGGAAGTATATTCAGCATTAGGGGGAGTTTTGTTTTCAAAAGGAACCCTTTTGTCTGAGAAAGAAATCGAATTCCTCGAAGCTTTTATGGTTAAAAAGGTACATATTGAGAAAGCCAGCGCTGGCAATACCACGGAGCAAGCAGAAGCACCAGCGGACGAGCAGGCAAAAGCTTCGGACAAGCTGATCCCTGTCAAGCCAGCGATTCAGGAGACCTTTGAAAAGGCAGTATCAACGCTGAAAAATTTGATGGTTCGGGTACAGGGCGGAAATAACATCCCGGTGATGGAAGTGCGTGAGGTGGTTACTCCGATTATTACGGAGTTCCAGCAGCAGCCGCAAGTATTGCTGTCACTGCGCCGTTTTGCACGGATGGACAGCTATACGTACGAGCATGCGATTGCAGTTGGGATCATTTCTTATATGATTGCAAAGTGGATCAAGGTTCCGGAAAAGGAATGGATGCAGGTTGCATTGGCAGGCACCTTGCTCGATATAGGAAAAACCAAGATCGACCGCAGAATTTTGCAAAAACCCGGCAAGCTCACAGAAGAAGAATTCGAAGAGATGAAAAAGCACACCGTTTATGGATACCAAATCATCAAAGCTTCCCATGGTTTGAGCGAGGGAGTCGCGCTGGCCGCCCTGCAGCATCATGAGCGGGAGGATGGCTCGGGATATCCGTTAGGGCTGCCTGGCTCAAAATTGCACCTGTACAGCAAGATTGTTGCTGTAGCGGATGTGTATCATGCGATGTGCTCGGATCGGATTTATCAAAAGGCACTTTCCCCATACGTGGTGGTAGAGCAATTGGTTCGAGACAGCTTTGGCAAGCTTGACCCGACTATTGTACGCAAATTTGTGGATGGGATTACTCAATTTACGATCGGTACGATTGTCGAGCTGAGTGACGGGACGATAGGAAAGATTGTATTTACAGATCGGAACCATCCTACCCGGCCAATGGTGGAGACCGGGGGCAAGATTGTAAACCTGGTGGATGCCAGACATTTGTCGATTATTCGTGTCTTGGAGCAGTCTTAGAGCAGGGGGAGAGGCGGTAATTACGCCTCTCTTTTATTTTTAGTGAAAAAGTTTAATTTCATTTTAAAAATTGCTTGTACTGTATTTCAATACATGGTAAGATACTTCTTGTCGCTTCAATTGAAGCAGACATCAAATAAGAAAATGAAAGTGTTGACTTCAGGATTCTTATCTGATAGAGTATTGAATTGTCGCTGCTGAGCGAAAAGGAGTTTTAAAAAACATCTTGCAAAAGCTTGGACGGCATGATATACTAAGAAAGTCGCCTTGAGAGGCGAGTGAAAAATGCTCTTTGAAAACTGAACAGCGAAAGCGTTGATGAGTCTATCATTAAAAGATTTGCCAGCTTTGGACCAGTA
>NZ_JBYTBG010000083.1:0-7812 GCF_058788915.1 Brevibacillus sp. FW301-21C12A | reverse complement strand
TGCCCGCCAGTGGCTCCATGTCAAGCCCGACATATGAAGCATCGTTTTCACGTTTACACAAAAATCTTGACAGACTCGATTTATGGCTCATAAATGAAATCACCAGCGAATTACAAGAACATTTCAACATTTCCTTAGAGAAAGCCCAAGAATGCATTCAGAATTCTAACTTACTGCCAATGCTTTATTCTGACCCTGAATTCGTCCACCATGAAGGTTCCCGTTGGGTGCAAACAATAGCAATGCATAACAAACTTATTGGTCAAACGAAAAATAAGCATATGGACCCTGAGAAAAAACGAGCGGCTCTATTGGCTGGTGGCTCTGTTAAAACCAAGCATCAAATTAATTCCCTTGAAATTTGCCGACAAGTGCGAGGAAATGAATAGTTCGTTCAACACTTCGTAGACATTATTACGAGACAAAACAAATTGAGATAGGTGATTAGTTCAAAAAGGGCAAAGCAACTCAAGCTCGTAAGGGAGGTATATTATTATGAATGATGCACGTCAAGACAGCTCGGCTACCAATCATACTACCAAACAGCAATCTAACCAAGAGAAGGCAATCAGTCTTGCTCGACTTGCTGGATCTGCCAAACTAAATGAGTATGTTGACCTTATTGCTATCATGAGAACGGCTAAGGGAAAATGAGGAGCAGGAATTCATTAGAAAACAAAACTTGAGGAGTGAACTGTTTTGACGAGTATTAAGCAATGTGTTTTTTGCGGCTGTACAAATGTCCCTCCTGCCGAACTGGAAATCGCCGTGGAATCCAAACACATTATAAGTGTGAAAGTTAATGGGTTCAAATGTTCTCAATGTGGAGAAGAGTATTTCCATTCAGACGCAATTAAAATTATAGAGGAGATTGAAAAGCTAAAGTGATCTATCAAGAAGGGATTAATAACTAACAGTAGCATTTTCCCTTATCTACACTTCCAAAAGTATACGCAACAATGGCAATGTATACGAATCAAATTTTTCATGATCGTCTAATCGAATCCATGCAACTTCTATAATATCTTGGTTCGACTCATTTTGGTTATCAAGATAGAGTTCCCCGCCTAAGAGTTCGGCTACAAAGGTGAATTTTCCACTTTCTTCATGTAATTGCTTTGTGATTCGAATGTCGTATCCAGTTTCTTCTTTCACTTCCCTGATACAAGCTTGCTCTGGAGTTTCGTTTTCTTCCATTTTTCCACCTGGGAAATTCCAAACAATATCCCCTCGTTCGACATACTGCTTGACCATTAATACTCGATCATCTCGAATGATGATTCCTTGAGCAATCATAAGACGACTCTCCCCTTTCCTCGACCTTGGATCCTGTTTGGAATAAACGATAAATCCCTCGTCCAATTCGCTCAAAATCATTATACGTAACAGCATGGTTAGCGACGGCATTTATACAACATCTTGAAGTGATATGCGTGCAAATGGTCGAAACGTTCAAATTGGGATTCTTGCCGAGCATGTATTCCACGATCTCACCAACTTCAAACTCATTAATGCCTTTTCGCTTTATGATCTCACGCACAGCGGCTAAGATTTCATCTCGATAGTTTTTTGATTATTGCTTTTTCTGCTCTTGAATGTACTGCTCGGTCATTTTATCATACGCCTTTCGCTCGGAGTCTGAAATTTCATCTGGAGAAACAACGAAAATACCATTTGCCTCATCTTCAAGCTCCTCAACTTTTCGATCTGACAGAAAGCCATCTTTCATTTACTCCAACCTCATTCCTATATTTTCCCGACTTTCCGCTTCTCGATCTTCTTCTGAGCAGACTTGTAAACCCAATAGATCATTTCGGTCAGATTGACCAAAGCCAATCCCCTTTCCTCTACGATTGAGTAGGTGTTAGATCCAAGGTCACAGTTTATGCGGACTCCATCGAAGTAGATTCTTTCAACTGGAGTATGTCCATGGACAATTGGTTTGCCTTTGGTAGCAGATAAAAGCAGGTCTTTAGAGATGCTGTAAAAATCCATCTCCTCCATCCAAAGAATTTCCCTATTCTGGCCGTCTAACGGTTCGTATGGGTTAAACCCTGCATGGGTGTAAACAAACTCATCGTCTTCGAAAAACAGGGGTAGGGAACAAGCCCAGGATATATGCTCTTGCCTACGCTTCTCATCTGGAAACGCCTTTTGGAAGCTTTGTACTGTTTCGTTTCCTCCATGGCTGAGCCACAACCTGTCGCCACGTTCAAAATACCAACTCATCATCTCCTCGTGATTGCCGATGATCGCTTGAACGTTATCAGGATGCTTTTCCATTAATGCTTTTACTTCCTTAACTACTCCTGCACTGTCCTTGCCTCTGTTTATCATGTCCCCGCCAATCACAAGCTGGTCTTTCGTCAAATCGACTCCGACATGCTTCAGTAATAATCTCATTCCTTTTAGATCGCCATGGATATCCGTAATGAAATATTTCAACTCTTCATCCCCTTCTGCTTACCAATATCCCACTTTTCAACATCACACCTATTTTGGACGACAATTCTTACATTTTTCCGCTCGAAATGTTTCTCTTCCTTCTACAAGATCATCAGTAAAATAATAACGCCCATTTTTTCCTGTATTCTCCAACACCTTCACTCGGAAGCTTGAGATATTCACATCTGAACATCCTGTAGTATGTATCAGCCTTCTCGTTGTGTCGATTATGACGAAATATCCATCTCGGATCGCTTTATAATGCTTAAAATCTTCCTCACCGAGAATCTCAATGTTCATTTTGTCTTCCCCCACTTCTTTGCCATTTCCCTTATTTCCATTATGATTGGATATCCCGTATATTTCCATATATCCTCTCACTTTCAATGAATTTCAATTGCCTAAGTTCCAACTATGTTGTCTCAATTGAACAATAACTGCACCAACGTTCCCTTTTTAAACACAAAGGGATCGGATTTTGGCATTCAACCGATTTTTCCGATCCCCTACATATCATCTAAATTTTCTCAAAGGATTGTACAATTTGTTCAAAGTCATCGCCTATAAGCAACTTCCCAGTCATCGCCTTCATGAGCTTTAATACCAAATCCCTTTTTCCGTGATCAACCAACTGATTGGCGATCTCTATTGCCTCCACCACCCTCTCATAACGAGAAAGATTTGTCTGTAAAAAGGGAAGAAGAACAAACCTGGACAATTCCTCGTCCGTAAGTTCACCAGTATGTCTCACTTTTCTGGCGAGATCTTCGGAAATTTCATCACCATCAATTCGGCTCATCCATATAGCATCCGAGATCCTGTATTTGATAGCACCGAGATCTATGGAAGTTTTTGCATTGGATATCGCTGGTCCAAATACGACAACGGTATTTATCAATTTCTCGTACTTTTCATAGATCTTCAAATTATGTTCCATTAATTGAACCATCAATTCATCCAAATCTTTTGGATTCGGCGAGGCGTGAAGCACAAAATAAAGCAGGCTATCATCTTCTAATCGGAATAGTTCCTCAATCATGACTCTCTCTTTTCGAAGATTTACAATCTCAGTCGGAACATGCTCAACAATTCGCCCCAATTGAATGCCAAACGCCGAAAGAAAATCATTACCGAATGCTTGAATAACTGAGCTACTACTCATGTAGCCAAATCCCCCTTTACTTTCCTCCCGCAACTATTCATTTCAATCCAACCTTTTTTCAACTTCAGACCTGAATCCCCTGTTCTTCCACCTCCTACATATTGAGCATTTACCTCTCATCCTGTTTTATTGGTAACTTTGTATTATATGTCGATGCGAGGGAGAAATAACTTTAGAGGCTGGGTTTAATAAAAACAGGGATCATGGGTTCGAATAATAATGTCTTCCCTCTGATCCCGAGTCTAAACTGGCTCTAACAAGCCCCGCTCCAAACAAGCCATAACCGAAAGTGTTTTTCCATTTGACCCAAACTGAATCTGGATCTGTTCCTCGTTTACACGAACGATCGATCCCGTTCCGAAAACTCTATGTTTTACCGTCCTTCCAACAATCAGCTCCGACCTATTACGGATCGCATTCGGATTAAATGCTATCTCAGCCGTTCTCTGCTTTTGTCTATCAACCTGTCTCTTACTTTTCCCTTGTCCCAGCTTGCTAAGTGTGTCTGATGACTTTCGCTCATCTTCCCCCTGTTTTTCAGGCGGATTCATGATGTTTCGAACAGCCGCCACAAATTCTGATTCTGAAACCTCTTCCCCATCTCTTTTCCTATAGACAATCAGCTCCAGGTGCTTTTTTGCTCGTGTCATTCCAACATAGAACAGACGGGTTGCCTCTTCCATGGCATTGCCCTCGGCCGCTCCTATTTTGTAATCCTCCGAGGATGGAATAATCCCATCGATTAGGTCAATCATGTATACTCGCTCAAACTCCAGCCCTTTTGCACTATGAAAAGTGGAGAACGTTACAACATTTTGACCCTTTCTGGATTTTGCCGTCTTTAACACCGATGCCAGATGCTTGAGACGACTCGCAAATTCCTCCATTGTCTCCAACCCAACCGCAATCTCTTCCAGCGTGTTAAGGATGCCAAGCAAGTATTCTTTTCGGAATCCAAGACGCTCACACATCTTTTCAATAGCCTTTTCGTAGCCTAACCGATCACGAATAACACGAATGGCATGTAGCGGTGGCATCCCCCTCATTTGTTGGAACGTCTCTTTGTTTGCCTTTACCAGTTTGACTTGATAATCCTGCAACTCAACATATTTCAGCAAGTTATCAAAGACCGATTCATTATTATGGATTTCCTTCAATGCCGCCATTTGCTGTTTGCTTATATACCCATTTAGTTTTAAATGGATTTTTTCAAATATGTCGGCTCTCTTGTCGGTAAATGTCATGCGCATAAAGTTCAGAATATCTTCGACTACCCAATGCGAAAAGAAACGATTATCGGCATCTTTCATGTAAAATGGGATGCCCGCCCTATCGAACTCATTCATTAATGCGATAGAAGATGAATTGTTTCGATACAGTACCGCTACTTCAGACAAATTCTCGATCTTTTGAATTTCCTGCACCAGATACTTCGACTGATAAATGTAATCCGCAAAGCTCCTGATTTTGATCGGCTTACCTGCTGGATTCTTGGTAAACATATTCTTGTCGTACCGATTCTTGTTTCGCTTAATGAATTGGTTTGCAACGCTCACGATATCCTTGGTTGATCGATAATTCTGCTCCATAAATAGGGTCAGGGAATCAGGGTAAACCTCCTTAAAATTCAGAAGGTAGGAAGGCTCTGCACCTCGCCAACTATAGATGGACTGATCGTCGTCGGCAACTACACAAAGGTTGCCGTGTTTCTGAACCAGTTTTTCGATAATGGCATGTTGCACCGTAGAAGTATCCTGGCTCTCGTCCGTTAACACATAATCATAACGATCTTGATACTTCCGAAGAAGCTCCCTATCCCTCTCCAAAACCACATTCCCAATGGTCAGCATATCGTCATAATCGAGCAAGAGCTTACTATGTCCCGACTTCTTAAACGCCTCGTATTCCCGCAATATCCGCTCAGCTTCAGGAACACCCACTTTGACCGATGACCATTTCTCTTGTGGAATCATTTTGTTCTTTATAAAACTGATATAAGTCGTCAGCTCATCCATTTGATCATCGGTAATGTTCTCACCGATAATTGACTTGAACAAGTTTCGCAAAATGATCTTTTTATGTAGCGGCAGATGATTTGAATCTAATGCGTTCTGTTCCTCTGAATCAAGATCACCCTCAATAATCTGGTAAGCAGTCCCCGTTTTACGGAAATGATCCCGTACCACTTCAAAGGCAAGGCTATGAATCGTAGAAAAATCAATTGGTGGAAGAGAAGGAAAGAAGCGTTTGAACCGCTCCTTCATATCACTCGCCGATGCTCGGCTAAACGTAACTGCCTTTATCCTTGCAGGGTTTATCCCCTTTTCTTCGATCAAATACCCAATCCTCATAATGATCGTCGTTGTCTTACCCGATCCTGGCGATGCCAGCAAGAGCAAGGGACCTTCCGTCTGAAGTACAGCCTTTCTCTGAACCTCGTTTAAGATAACACTTAATTCACGGCTCTTGCGGACAAAGAAATCTTCCTTTACCTTCATTCCGACTTTCCCTTTCATTTTTTCCGTACCATCAAATACTCCAATTATATCACGACATCATATGGGAATGGGACGAATACAAAAAGCCAGAGGATTAGATAATCCCATCCCCTGACTCATTCACTCCAAATCTGATCTTTATCGCCTTTATCGCCAACTGCCTATTCCTCTCATCCAAATTTGCAAACAGATCGACTACCGTACCACACGGATAGTTATTGTACAAGTTGAATGCAAGCTCCACCATCGCTCTCGAACTGCTCGTCAAATTAACCTCTTCAAATGCTTCTGATCGGATCATACGCCCTTCAAAATCGTAGAAGTGCTCAATTCTATCTCCCAAATCTCTGAAGCCCGCAAAGACGTATAATAACGCCTGCCGCTCCCTGTCTTTTGGATGAGTCCCATCCTGCCTTATGAACTGTTCATACCTCTCTTGATGCTCTGGAAACAAAAAGATCATAGAAGTCCCCTCCTGTTTTTTTGAACTTCTATGTCTTATGCGGAAGGGCAGGGAAAAATAAATCATGTACTTTGAAGGAAACTGCGTATGCTGGAAAAGGAAGCATTCACATCCTTGAAGAACCCATCATGAAAGGAGTTGGAACCTTAATGAATAACGTAAGCAACACAGGACGAATCATGAAAATAAGAGAAATCTTATTTAACCATACGGATGAAAATCACGAACTATCTATCTTGGAAATCATAGACCATCTAAAAATTCACTTCGGAAGCGATTACAAAGTCTCGAAAAATACTGTAAGAAGTACAATTCAAGAACTACGAGAATGCGGATTCAGCATCGAGGAAAGCGTTAAGGACAATAACACCGTTTTCTATAGTCACCAGTATCGAAAATTTGAAACTCATGAGCTTAGAATGCTAATTGATGCGGTATCATCTGCCAGATTCATCACTTCTGATGAGTCAAAACAGCTCATCGAAAAAATAAAAACTTTATCAAGCAAACATCTGGCAAAAAAGCTTCATCATCAGATTTCAGTCGATCCAGCAATCAGAGCACAAAATAAAGAAGTACGATATCATATCGACAAAATCCATACATCCATCATCGAGCAAAAAATGCTTCATTTCCAATATGGAAATTTCAATATCAAAAAGGAATTTGTGCTTCGGCATCACGGTAAACTTTATACAGTTATTCCATTGGGATTGGTATGGAATCACGACTACTACTATCTCGTAGCAAAGAATCCCCAGGAGAATAAAATCAAACATTATCGGGTTGACCGAATGAAAAATGTGTCTGTCTCTGAAGAGAGATTTATCGGAACAGACTTTTCAATCTCCGACCATATGAAACAAACATTTAATATGTATCCTGGAAATGTCGAATATGTTGAAATTCTGTTCGACAATCACCTTGTTAATGTGGTAATTGACCGTTTTGGAAAAGATGTCTCCATTCGAAGTGTCGATGATCGGACTTTTTCGATCAAGATTAAAGCCGCTATTAGCGAAGGCTTTATTCGCTGGTTACTTATGTGGGGAAGTGATGCGAAAGTAATCTCACCTCAGCACCTTGTTGAAAAAATAAAGGCTGAAGCTGAAAAAATGAACAAACTCTATTCTTGAGGGATCTTTGCAGATGCCTCATTTTTCTTATGACAGATTGTAATATCAAGTGCGACACCTAGATAAAAAAACGGCCCATGATTGATTCGTGTAAAATGAAGTCACGAC
>NZ_JBYTBG010000082.1:0-9370 GCF_058788915.1 Brevibacillus sp. FW301-21C12A | reverse complement strand
GATGGTCAGGACAACTTTCACGATAGAGGAACATCTACGTTTTTTCAATGTCTAGCACGGGTTATGGTGATGAATCCTTTTGGAGGATAACCATGAAAAAAGCAGCATTTTTGTTCGCTCTCATTCTTGCCGTTATTTTATTCCCTCTTCAATCGCTGGAAGCGCATCCCGGTCGCACAGATGCAAACGGCGGACATACTTGCAGAACGAATTGCGAAAAATGGGGCTTGAAGTACGGCGAGTACCACTACCACAACAAAGGAAGCAACTCTTCCGGCGGCCGTTCTTCCGGCAACAGCCAGGCGAAGCCCGCCACACCCAAGCCGCCAGCGGCCAAACCAGTGCAGCAGCCGAAGCCAGTCGCACCCAAAGTCATTGTAGCGGTAGAGCAAGCGAATGTTTTTGCCGCTCCCTCTGCCGACTCGCCGGTGACCACGACGCTCTGGTATGGCTTTGAGCTTGTCGACTCCGGCACTCACCCGGAATTCGTCGCCATCGGACAAGGCTTCGTCTCCAAGAAAGTCATTACCAGCTATACTCCCATCACCCCTAAAACGGTCAGCATTCATGCAGAAAAAGGCTTCTTCTTCGCTACGCCTTCTGCGGAAAGCCGCGGCAGAGGCTATGCCGTACAGCATGCGCTGGTCCAGGTCGTCGGCGAGCACGGCGACTGGTATTACGGCTCCACCCAGGACGCGCAAGGAAATGTCCTGGTCGGCTTCGTCTCCAAAAGCGTCGCTTACTGACAGCGAGCAGACGAACCACACATTCGTCAAAAGAAAACAGCAGGTCGGGCTGGAGATTTCCTTCGCCCGGCCTTTTTACTGTGCGCAGCCTGTCCGCCCCGATGCCAAAGCTGTCCAGACACATGTTGAGAATTTGTATGGGCCGAAAAATTACCGTAGCCTACGTTGCACGAATACTGGCTACGCCTCGCATCCATTCTGCTCTGCATTAGAAAACTTGGCTGCGCCAAGCCATTGACGCAGCCTTGGTTGCCCTTATACTGGAAAAAGAGGACTTGTGCCCGGTTCCCCCTGGCCCAATCCTCTTTTTTTGTCGAAAAGCACCTGCCACATTCGCTTCACGATCCCAGAAGCTGTCTCAGCAGCGGCTCGCTCTTGTACAAAATATCCAAATGAGTTGCTTCGACGTAATATTTGTCTCCCTCCAGCGTAAACACGCTTTTGGCCATGACGCTGCCGTCGCCTGCCGAGCTGCTGATGGAACCAACGACTCTCCCGTCGACCCATTTGGTCGGGGAAAGCGACGGCACCGTGCGCAAGTAATGAATCGTTTCTTGCCCAATCCCTGCCACAACCGTGATGCGGATGTTGCGCTCGTAAATCAGCCCCATCGTGCTGTTGAGCAGGTCCATGTAATGATTTTTGACCACCATGCTGCTGTACGGAACAAAGCTCTCCGCCCCGTTTTTCTTCTCCAGCAAGTAGTCCCCGTAGTCGGCGGCAGGCACCAGGTCAAGCAGGCTCGGAAAATGCCTCTGGATCGCCTGGACGCGTTTAAACGGCCTGCCCTGCTCCAAATAAGCGAGATATACGTTCATGTAAATTTCCAGCACATTTCTTTTTCCCGGAACCGGGCGCGGGAGCTTTCCTCCTGCCCAGTAGCAATAGCTGATCGGCGAGCCTGCGTTGGGCGTGGCAAAAACAAGCAGTTGGTCCACGTCGTTTTGGTACGTATCGCCTTGCACGTACGCTCTGGCTACCAGGCCGCCCATGCTGTGGCAGACGAGGTTGACATGGTTTGCACCCGTCACCTGCTTCGCCCATTGGATGACGGGCACGAGAGAGTGCTCCGCGGAAATGCCAATGGGCCTGCGCCAGTCATAAAAAGCGACAAACAACTGTTCATTCAGTCTGTACCCCATATTTTCCAGCATGCGAATGAACGGCTCGTATGCGGTTCGCGCAAGACCGAAGCTCCAGTCCCCCGTCCCCGGTATAATCTGATTGTTCATCGACCCAAACAGCCCCGGAACAAACACGATCGGCACCTTTTGCGAAAGAAAAGAACTCATGCAGCTATTCCTCTCCCTAAAAAACGGCCTATGTCTTTGCCTATTCCCCGTCGGCTTGGGTGGTTCCAGCCAGCTTTTTTGTCGAAATGAACAGAATCGAATCAATTCTCCTCCCACACCACCGTAACAAACGATATAATAAGACGTCTAACGATTAGCGAGAGTTTTGCAGCAAATAATATGTGTCGGAGGATTCACAAAATGAAGTTACGCAAGTGGTTTATGCTTTTGCTTACGTTCGTGCTGTGCATTCCAGCGATGGGGACATCTGTGCATGCTGCGCAGGCATCTCCTGCGATCAGCATCTTTCTGGACGGGCAGCAAGTCAGAAGCGATGTCGCTCCGTACATCATCCCCAAAGTCAATGTCACGATGGTCCCTCTGCGGGTCATCAGCGAAAGTCTTGGCGCAGAAGTTTACTGGGATCAAAACTTGCAAACGGCCACGATTTTGAAAGGCGATACCGTGCTGTCCATGACGATCAACCAAAATTACGCGCTCGTCAACGACAGCACCGTGCCTCTCGATGCCTCTGTCCAAAATAAACAGGGCCGGGTCATGGTTCCGCTCCGCTTTGTCTCCGAGCAGCTTGGCCTGCAGGTAGGCTGGACGCAGGAAACGAGAACGATCACGCTGTCGACGGGAAGCCCCGTAGCCGTCACTCCGCCGCCGCAAGACATTCCGGGTGGAAACGACAGCTCCGTCGTCGTTCCGCCAACGCCCCCCGTCTCCAGCAGCGGTTCGCTGCGCGGCGTATGGGTATCGACCGTGTACAATCTGGACTGGCCTTCGACTGGCTCCTACGGAAACCAGGCCAAGCAGCAGCAGGAATACATACAGCTTTTGGACGAGCTGCAAGCGATGGGAATGAATGCCGTGTTCGTGCAGGTGCGCCCTTCGGCAGACGCCTTGTACCCGTCCTCCCTCGTGCCGTGGTCCAAATATTTGACGGGCACCCAAGGGAAAAATCCCGGCTACGACCCGCTCGCCTTCATGGTGGCGGAAACACATCGCCGCGGCATGCAGTTCCACGCCTGGTTCAATCCGTTCCGCGCCAACGTGGACGCGAAAACAGACCAGCTCGCCGCCACTCACGTCGTGAAAAAACATCCGGAATGGATCGTCAATTCCAGCAACAAGCTGTACATCAATCCGGGCATCCCGCAAGCCCGCCAGCAAATCATTGCCGAGATCATGGAAGTCGTGCAGCGCTACGACATCGACGGCGTGCATCTGGACGATTACTTCTATCCGTCCAACGGCACCTTTAACGACGATGCGACCTTCAAAAGCTACAACAGCAAAAAAATCGCGACAAAAGCGGACTGGCGCCGCGACAACATCAACCAGTTCGTGCAGCAGCTCAACCAGGCGATCAAAAGCGCCAAGCCGCATGTCCAGTTCGGCATCAGCCCGTTTGGCGTCTGGCGCAACATCGCCGTCGACAAGACAGGCTCCGATACAAAAGCAGGCGTCACTGCCTACGACCATATGTACGCCGACGTCCGCACCTGGATCAAGCAAGGCTGGATGGACTATGTCACGCCGCAAATTTACTGGAGCCTCTCCTTTGCCCCGGCCCAGTACGACAAGCTCGTCACCTGGTGGGCGAACGAGGTACGCGGCACCAACGTCAAGCTGTTCATCGGCCATTCTCCTTACAAGCTGGGCACAGCCGAAGCAGGCTGGCAAAGCTCTCAGGAGATTATCAATCAACTGAATTTCAATGCGACAATCCCTGAAGTCCAGGGCAGCGTCTTCTTCAGCGCCAAAGATTTGCGCAAGAATCCGCTGGGCCTGCTGCAAGCACTCAGCAGCTACTACAGCCGTTAACAGCAAAAGACCCCCGAGTCAGGCAGCGATCGTGCTGTTTCTGACTCGGGGGTTTTCTATTGATCGGCTTAGTTTTGCGTCAGTTTTTCTACGATGAAATCAAGCTGGGCCTCCAGCGAAATCGGGTCGTTGAAGTAAGAACCATCGCGGTCGAGCTGGAATACTTTGTTGTTTTTCACAGCGGGAAGTCCCTTCCAGACATTAGAGCCGTAGACAGCTTCCGGATCGGCGTCATCTCCGCTCCATGCGCTTGTGAAAATGTAATCGCCAGCGAAGTCCGGCAATGTTTCCAGCGAGACTTCCGCCCAACCGGTGCCGCTGTCAATGGCAGCCTTTTGCGTAGCAGCAGGAGCCTTCAACTGAAATTCGCCGTAAATGATTTCGCCGCCTCGGCCGTAGTTGTGTCCGAATGCGTAGATGCCTTTCGCGTAAGGCTGCAGGATGGCAACCGTTTTGTCGCCTACCGCCGCCTGTACTTTTGGCTTCAGCTCAGCGATCTTTTTGTCCCAGGAAGCAATCCACTCATTGGCTTTGTCTTCTCTGCCCGTCATTTTGCCGAACTCTTGAAGCTGCTCGCGGAACGTTTTCTTGCCGTACGGAATCGCAACGGTCGGCGCGATTTTGGAGAGCTCCGCCAGATTTTTGTCGCCTTCGAACACGACGATCAAGTCTGGATTCATGGTGAGCACCTTCTCTACGGAAGAGCCGTCGCCAACGCTTTCAATGCCGTCCAGCTTGCCTTTCATGTACGGGTTTTTCATCACATGATCGGTAATCCCGATCGGCTTGATGCCCAACGCGAGAAAATCACCGACGTAGCTGTCTGCCAGCACGACCACCCGTTTCAAGTCTTTCGGGATTTTCACCTCTCCGTTTTGTGCCTGATAGGTGATAAACTCGTCGCTGCTCTCGGTTTTGGCCGGAGCAACCGGTTGCTCTTGCGCCGGTTGGGCCGCATTATTGGCCGGAGCTTGTCCGCATGCCGACAAAACCCCGACGAGAACCAGCATAAATGCCAGTAAGATGACTTTGAAAGATCCGGTTTTGCGCAAAATGAATCTCCCCCACATTTTTAATAATGATAATCATTATCGACTAATTTTATCACATCTTGCCGATTTCGCCACCTATTCTGTGCAAGAAAATAACTGTAAATCCTTTACAGGCCCTGCTTTTGCGCAAACTTCCTGGCGGGAGCTTGTGCGCCCATTTATCTGTACAAAAAAATGCCGCGAACCGTCGTCCGCGACATTTTGCCTGTTGTTTCCCTTATTTTTTGGGCAAATCCGGCTTCGCCTGATAGTGGAAATTCGGCGACTCCATCTTGTTGTCGTACGTGCTGTGAAAAATGTGGGTAGCCGCAGGAGAAATCGGCGGAATCAGCCACGTCCAGTCCCCTGTAATCTCCCGGCCGTTTTTGGCTTCTCTTTCCTCAAAGCGCTTGAACTGTTGACTGGCTGTGTGATGGTCGACAATCGAAACGCCTTTTTCCTTGAAGGAATGCAGCACGGCCACGTTCAGCTCCACCAGCGCCTTGTCTCTCCAGAGCGTCGCTTCCCGGCTCGTGTCCAGGCCCATGACCTCCGCGACTTTTGGCAGCATGTTGTAGCGCTGTTCGTCCGCCAGATTGCGCGCCCCGATCTCGGTCCCCATGTACCACCCGTTAAAAGGAGCCGCCACATAATCCAGGCCGCCGATTTCCAGACGCATGTCCGCGACGATCGGCACGCCGTACCATTGCAGGCCAAGGTCTGCAAAGCCCGCTATTTCCGGATGCGTGATCGGCACTTCGATGACCAGCTCTGGCGGTATCTCAAAAAATTGCGGCTGCCGATCCCCAATCTGCACGACGAGCGGCAATATGTCGTAGTGCGTGCCAGCCCCTTGCCACCCCAGGCTCAAACAGAGCTTCGTCAGCTCAAGCGAAGCCGGATCGCCCAGAATGCCGTACTCCGTCTCATACCCGGCGTAGCGAATCAACTGATGGTTCCAAATGCGCATCTGCGGCCGCCCTGGTATGGCAGGGGCAAAAACGGTAATGGTCGGACGCACTTTCCCGCCGTTCGTCGCGAACTCGATGTGCCGCAGCAACGCCTGGGCCATCTCCTCCTCTGTCTGGACATGGCGCTCGTCCATCACAATGAGCGATTCCCAGAAAAAGCGTCCAATACATCTATTGCTATTGCGCCAGGCCATCTTCGCCCCGTGGCGCAGTTCTTCCTCTGTGTGCTCGTAATAGCCTTGTGACTCGATCTGGTACCGGACTTCCTGCAAACGCTGCTCTGTCTCGGCCGCCGTCTTGTTCAACTCGCTGTAGCAGGTGCGGATAAAACGTTGAGCTGCTTCCATCAATTGATTTGGTTCCATAGTACCCTCTTTCCCGCTGAAAAGGCGCTTGCTCGCTGCGTATGTACCTTCATTATAATTTTCCCCAACTTGCATTACCAATCTCCCAGGCGTTTCGACACATAACTGTAAAACCTCGTGCCATCTTTGTGAACAACAACAGCCAGAACCACCTGACGTGACCCTGGCTGTTTCTATGCAGACGTCTACTGGTTTGCTTGGGCTGCCTTCAGCTCTCTCACCGCTGGAACGAGCGAGGTGAACACTCCGATAAGCACAATGGCAATACCGGAGAGCCAAAACCAGTTGTTGACCCCGATCACCTCAGCTACCGGGCCTGCCACCAGCAAGCCGATTGGCGTGGCAATCAGCATCAAGCTGTTGACGAGCGACATCACTCGCCCCAGAGCAGCGGGGTCAATCGTCGTTTGCAGCAGCACGGCAAATGGGCCGCCAAACAATGGCCCCGATATCCCCATCAGCCCCGACAGCAGCACAAACCCGACAAAACCGGACGCAGGCAAAAGCCCCGAGAAGAACAGCCCCAGCCCCAACAGCGCTATTCCGCCCGTCAGCAAGTACACGCGATTTTGCCTGGCCCCCCAACTACCCAACAAAATCGAGCCGACGAGCATGCCTGCCGCAAAAGAAAACTCGACCACTCCGGCATGCCACGCCCCTTTGCCAAAGTGGCTTAACACCATAAGCGTAAACAGCGCCCCTACCGGCACGTACACGAAGCTCGTGAACCCGATGGCGGCCGTGATGACCACCAAGCCTCTTGACTTCATCAGTTCCCGCAGCCCTGCCTTGATCTCGCTGCGCATGCCGCGCTCGCCTTCCTCCGGCACGCTGCGCTCGGGATTCGGGATATGCACGAGCAGCAAGGCGGCGCTTGCCAGCAGCGCCCCTGCGACATCAAGCAAAAGCACGGTTTCCATCGAAAAATAAGCCAACAAAAACGCACCGAGCATCGGGCCAGCCATGCTGACAGCAGAAGTCAGCGTCTGAATCCAGCCCTGCACCTTCATGAGCTGATCCTCCGGCGCGATCAACGGAATCGAAGCCTGCATTGACGGCATGTGAAACGCCGTACCAATCGAACGCAAGCCAAGAACGGCGTAAAAGACCCAAACAGGCGGCTCGATCCCGCTCAGGAACAGAATCGCCAGGGCGAGACTGACGAGGGCGATGAACATATCGGCGGCAATCATGATTTTTTTGCGGTCCAGCCGATCGACAATCGTTCCGGCAAAAGGGCCGACCAAAGCCTGGGGCAAAAAGCCGACCATCGAAGCGATGGTCAACACCAGCGCCGAGCCCGTCTTCTCTGTCAGCCACCAGATGATGCTGAATTGCACAACGGCACTGCCCAATAGCGAAAAGGCCTGCCCGGCAAAAATCGTGTAAAAGGTTTGCTTCCAGCTTTCTTTTTTCGTACTCATATACATCCTCCTCATGTGGACATTCATGTGCGACATCCGTTTTTGGACGCAAAAAAGCACGGAGAACGTCCCGTCCGAGGGGATGCCATCCGTGCAAAAGCTTGCTCAATCCAAGCACATGAAACCGACTGCCTGACGAATCAGAATCAGGCAGCGAGGAGCTTTGGAGGTACATACGCAAGCTAACTATGCAGGCATGACAAATAACCCATCGAAAAACGGGCGAGTCGTCCGTGCCTGATTAGCGCATGCGTACAGAGTACATAAAAGAGCCTCCTTGAAAAACCGTAGTGAATTATGATTTATCGTAAGGGAAAGCCCGCTTCGCTGTCAATCCGTTCTGTGCTTGCAGATTTATCCTGGCTATTGGGGGTTAACCCACAACCGTGGTCACCTTTTAGGAAATTGGATTTCTATAAATTGGAAAAGATACGTTATTAACAATAGACAGATACTAATCCACCAATACGCTGGATCAATCACATAAATAATGATTGAGAGAACTCCGCCATTAATGTACCCAAACAAGTTCTCTTTTTTTACCATGGATACTAAAGTGGACACAATCATTATTCCAAAGATAATGTAGGTAAAGTAGGCTTGAATAATAAATCACCCCTGTTTATCTAGCCCTGCAATAAATTCCTCCACTGTAGGCTCGAATGTAAATGCCCTTTCCCTCATTTTTATTGCTTAGGTAAGCAGCACCTGCCCCACACATAAATGTAATTACATCTGCTGACAAAGCAAGGCCTTTAGTTTGTGGGAACAAAGAAAGCACTTTTCCTAGTACGTAAGAGAAAACCGTACTAGCTATCAATACATTGACAACCCATCTAGTATCTTCGTCACTAAGATACAGCCAATCTCCAACATCCCAATTACTTCCTTGAAAATAGTAGGTTTTTGAATGGTATCCATAATATTTCGTTGTTTCCCCAGGATCAGGATAATAGACAGGTCCTTCTACTTTAGAACTCGATTTCTGTTTCACTTTCTTTGCTTCGGGTTTATTCAATTCCTCGTTGGCCGATTCGAAAGTTTCTGACATAAGTTTGTAAACATCGGCTGGAATATATTTATCTGCCTCTTTGACAAAATGATATCCATTACTGTCAACTTGATAATAATCGCGATACGCTTTTAATCCATCGATTAATTTTTTCGCATCCTCAGATTCAAGCATTTGCTTAAACTTCTCAAAAGCAGCTTTTTCTTGCGGGTCTTTGATTTGAGAAACGTCTATGCTCGAAATATCGAGATTATACGATTTTACTGTGGCAGCATGAGCGGAACTAGCGCTATAAAGAGAGCTGGAAAACAAAGAAATTGACAATGCTAAAAATATCGCTTTTTTCATTTTGAAACTCCTTTACCATAATTGAATTTTTTCAGGATAGTAAAGGTTAGCCAACCCATCTCACGAAGATACTTACAATAATAACATTTTTTAACAAAAATTCAACCAAATAACATTGTCAAAATCTTGTGTTCACAAAAAATTCATCTATAAGTATTGCAAGAAGTACAAGGAAATATATTTTTGATTCCAGCTCTATTAAGTTGCTTTTTGTTTTATGGCGCACTTGGCATGTCATAAAGTAGCTCAGCTTAATTTGACATAGGGCTGCCCACTAGCGTTGCATTAATCTTTTCATACCATTCAAAATCATCATAACTTTCAGCGTTCAAGTGTTCTCAGGCATAA
>NZ_JBYTBG010000081.1:0-9430 GCF_058788915.1 Brevibacillus sp. FW301-21C12A | reverse complement strand
TTTGGTTGTGTAGCTGAAAATGTCATTCAGAATACTTTGACAAATTACGAACGCATTTTTTATGCAACGCTAGTGATATTATTTAGTCTAAAACTTTATTATCACTGAACATAAATCTATGTGTCGAAAATAAAGTCGTATAGCCCCATCCCCACATCTCCACACCGCTCAAACCCTTGCCACGCTTGGATTCTCGTCCCCTCTCCCCTGTTTTTTCTGACAACTTGAGTAATTTAAAGTCATATCGGAAAAACGGGGAAAAAGCCTGAGAAAAGACCTGAGTTGAACCTGGGAAATGCAATTTAAAGTCATATCGAAGAGCAGGGAGAAGACCAGGGAAAAGAATGGGCAAAGGTTTCTTAAAACTGAATGAATACGGGATAAAAAGCCTGAGTGAAGCCTGAGAAAATCCTTGCTCCACTCCCCGCAAACCCTTGCTACGCCTGATTTTAAACCGAATTCATATTGGATAAACTATTCGAGAATATCCCTGCATCTTCCTGCCTTACGGCTGGGAGCATGACATGAAAAAGGCCGAGCAAATGTCAGGAAATAATCCTGATCTGCTCGGCTTCGATACGACTTTTAATTGCTCAATACGAGTTTAAATTGCTGGTAAACGACTTTATTTGCTTCTCACAAAATCTCTTCCTCCAACAATTCCTCTTACTCCACCGTCACACTCTTCGCCAAATTCCGTGGTTTATCCACGTCCAGGCCGCGCGCGACGGATGCGTAGTAAGCGAGCAATTGCAATGGAATGACGGTCAGAATCGGTGTGAGCATTGGCAGGGTGGCTGGCATGTAGATCACTTCGTCCACGCTCTTCGCCAGGTCGTGGTTGCCTTCGGTCGCGAAGCCCAGGACGTGGGCGCCGCGCGCTTTTACTTCCACGATGTTGCTCACCATTTTTTCGTAGATGTCTGGTTGTGTAGCCAATGCGACGACTGGTACGTTCTCTTCAATCAGCGCAAGAGTACCGTGCTTCAGCTCACCAGCCGGGTATGCCTCGGAGTGGATGTAGGAGATTTCCTTGAGCTTCAGGGAGCCTTCCAGCGATACCGCATAGTCCAGGCCGCGGCCGATGAAGAACAGGCTGTTTACCCCTTTTGTGCTCTCGGCAAAGTGGCGAACCTGCTCAGCGTCTTCGAGCATGGCTGCGATTTTTCCAGGAATGGTCTCCAGGTGTTCCACGACAGTTGCTACCTCAGAAGCCGCAAGCGTGCCTTTTACCTGCGCCAGATACAGGCTGAACAGGTACAGGGCTACCACTTGGGAGGTGTACGCTTTTGTCGAAGCTACCGCTACCTCAGGACCAGCCCAGGTGAAGATCACCTCGTCGGCCTCGCGCGCCACAGAGCTGCCTACGACGTTTGTGATCGCGAGTACCTTCACGTTGCTCTTCTTCGCTTCGCGCAACGCAGCCAGCGTGTCTGCTGTCTCCCCGGATTGGCTGATGACGATCATCAAAGTTTTGTCCGTGTAGATCGGATCACGGTAACGGAACTCGGAAGCCACCGCTACCTCTACAGGTACGCGGGTCCATTTTTCGATGACGTCTTTTCCGACCAGACCTGCGTGCATGGAAGTACCGCAAGCGACGATGTAGATGCGGTCGTACGTCGCCAGCTCGGCATCGCTCATTTTCAACTCAGGCAAAATCACGCGCTTGTTCTCGTGGTCAATGCGGGCGCCCATCGTGTCGCGAACCGCTTGCGGCTGCTCGTAAATTTCTTTGAGCATAAAGGAATCGTAGCCGCCTTTTTCCGCTTGAACCAGATCCCACTCGACATGGAACAGCTCCCGCTCGATTTTCTCTCCGGTCTCTGCGTCCATCAGTTCCACGCCGTCGCGCGTCAAAACAGCCATTTCGCCTTCGTTCAAAATGTAAACGTCGCGGGTATGCTCCAGGATAGCCGGGATGTCCGAGCCGATAAAGCTCTCGCCCTGGCCTACGCCGACTACCAGCGGGCTGGCCAGACGAACGGCTACCAGCTTATCTGGTTCATGCTCGGTCATGATTCCCAGCGCATAAGCGCCACGCATGCGTTGCACAGCGCGACGCGCCGTGGACACGATATCCCCGTCGTACATGTCGGCGAGCAGGTGAGCGATGACCTCGGTATCTGTCTCGGAAGTGAACGTGTAGCCTTTTGCCAGCAGCTCTTCCTTCAACGGCAGGAAGTTTTCGATAATCCCGTTGTGAACGACGGCAAAAGACGTTTTTGCGTCCGTATGAGGGTGGGAGTTCTCGTCAGACGGCTTTCCGTGCGTCGCCCAACGTGTGTGCCCGATTCCCATGCAACCGGCAAGCGGCTTCGACGCCAGACGATCTTCCAGCACAGCCAGACGTCCTTGCGCCTTTTCCAGCTCCAGGCCGTTGTCGTTCACTACCGCGATTCCCGCCGAGTCATAACCGCGATACTCCAGCTTGCGCAGGCCTCCGATCACGATGTCTTGCGCTTGTTTATCTCCAATATATCCAACGATTCCGCACATAAGTGTATGATCCCCTTCCATATTGACGGGGACACAACCCAAAACCAATGGTACGGGGGAGTGCCCCCGCCATTCCATGTTTATGATCTATGTTTTTTTCCTTTGTCCGTGGCTACAAACGTATCATACGCAAAGTTTTGTCCACCAGATCACCCTGGTGCTTTGTCCTTGCGTTCTGCGGCAGTGATACTGCTGCCGGGAGGTACCCGCCGAATCCTTCGATAAACCTCCACCTCGTCCACTGGGCTCCATGTCGGGCAGCCGCAGTGCTGGCGCTTTACGACAGTTGTTTTCCGATCCTCGTATCCGCTTTGTTTTCGTCCGATCTCCTCCAATTTTTTCAAATCGTGCGTGCATGCACATGAACACTGTACCACAGATTGAGAGGAGCGACAACACCTTCGTCATTTACATGTATGCAAAAGGGAGTGGCGTCGCACCACTCCCCGAAACATTTTTTTACACCAGTTGCTGTTTTACCACGTCAACGATGCGATGCACAAGCCCTTCCAGTTGCGCAGCATCCGGGCCTTCTGCCATGACGCGCACGATTGGCTCTGTGCCGGATGGACGAACCAGCACGCGTCCGTTGCCCGCCAGCTCTTCCTCCACTTCGCGAATGGCCTGCTCGATCGCTTCGTTGCCGTTCAGCTTCGACTTGTCCTCTACGCGGACATTAATCAGCAGTTGCGGATACTTGACCATCACCTGTTTCAGCTCGGACAAAGGCTTGCCCGACTCCTTGATGATGTTCAAAAGCTGCAAGCCTGTCAAAAGCCCGTCACCTGTCGTATTGTAGTCCAGGAAGACGATGTGGCCGGACTGCTCGCCGCCGAGGTTGTAGCCGCCGCGCAGCATCTCCTCGACCACGTAACGGTCTCCTACAGCGGTTTTCGTTGTATGGATGGAGCACTCCTCCATCCCTTTGAAAAAGCCCATGTTGGCCATGACGGTCGTCACGACTGTATTGTTGTTGAGCTTTCCTTTTGCTTTCAGCGCGCGCGCACAGATCGCCATGATGTAGTCGCCGTCGATGATTTCACCTGTCTCGTCAACCGCGATACAGCGGTCTGCGTCCCCGTCAAAGGAAAGACCCAGATCGGCCTTGTGCTTCAGCACTTCCTCCTGAAGACGCTCAGGATGGGTAGAACCGCACTGCTCGTTGATGTTGACCCCGTTCGGGTTGGCCCCGATCGTAATCACCTCTGCGTCCACGTCCGCAAACAGACGGGCGGCAAGCGACGAGACAGCTCCATTGGCGCAGTCCAGAACGACCTTCAAGCCGTCAAAACGCTCGGATACGGTACTTTTCAGGTGAGAGAGGTACTTTTGCCCCCCCTCGAGGAATTCCAATACCGTACCGATCTGTTCTCCTACCGGCCTTGGCAAAGTGTCCTCTGCCGCATCCAAGTACTGCTCTACTTCTGCTTCCACTTCGTCGGACAGTTTGAAACCGTTGCTGCCGAAGAACTTGATTCCGTTATCCGGAAACGGATTGTGGGAGGCGGAGATCATGACACCCGCATCCGCACCCAGTGCACGCGTGAGATACGCCACGCCTGAGGTGGAGATGACACCCAATCTGACCACTTCTGCTCCAACCGAGAGCAAGCCAGCCAAAAGCGCGTTTTCCAGCATCTGTCCAGAAATGCGCGTATCGCGCCCAATCACCACTTTTGGTTTGCCTTCCTGCTTGTGTCTAGTGAGAACGTAGCCGCCAACGCGTCCGATTTTAAATGCCAGCTCGGGTGTCAATTGTGTATTGGCAACCCCACGTACACCGTCTGTTCCGAAATACTTCCCCATGTTTGTCCCTCATTTCCTTCCTTGTGCACACAACAGCTTATGTCTACCTTTGCTTGTTCGTGATTTCGATTGTGACCTTTTTCGGTGCGCTCGCAGAAGTCTTGATATAATCCGGCTGATTGAAAATGTAATTCAGAGGTACCTCGTACACACCAGCCGGCATGTTGCTAACATCTGCTACGACCTGCAAGTCTTCGTGTCTCAATTGATCCAGCACCTGTGCCGCGCCGATTACTTCAAAGTCAATTGTAGACAACTCCTGGCCATCGGTGGACAACACCTTGGCTTGCATAGTCTCTGACAACCCGCTGATGCGAATCGGGATTTTCTCCAAACGCTTGGTTGTGGACGGAACTACTTTCAGCGATACCTTGAGATACTCCGGTTCTACCTTCACAATGTTATCCATTAACGGTATCTTTAGCTCCAGAAGGCGATCTGATGTAATGTTGGCAAGATCGATTTCCGGACCCGGATAGGTGTTCGCCTTCATGGCGTCGATGACCTCTTTCGGACCGAAAACGGTCACCTCATCCACATTCATATCCATACTAGCCAAACTATAGCCATTCGGCATTTCATTCGTCAAGTTTAATTTGATCGGCACTTTCACAAAAGGACTCGTGACCGGGATATTTACTTCTACAGTAAGCGGAATGACATCCGCACCTTGAATCACATTTCCTGACTTGTCCACTACTTTCAATGGGACTGTAGTCTTAATCGCAGAAGTAGCCCCTTCCAGATCGACAGACGCTTTGACAGCCGCCACTTTGTCTACCTGGCTTTCCGGCACTCTGACCAGTGCCCGGAACGGCTTGACGATCGGTTCTCCTGCGGTATAGCCGGGAGCTACTTGCCCCAGTTTTTCCACCGTAACCTCCCGCTCCACCGTCTTCTTCTCTTCCAGAGTGATTTCCACGATGTTCGGAATAATGCCCACTTTCACCTCATCGGGGAACCCTTTGTACTGGACAGGCACCCTGTGAGTCCCTTTTCCTAAATTGGTGGCATCGACGTACACTTCCATCGAATCAGCCGGGAAAAAGTTATGCCGGTAGAACGGGTTGTTGCTCTCCAATGCGACCTTTACCGTTCGCTGCTGCTTGACGACCTGAAAACGGTCTGTATCGTACTTGACATGCAAGGTCACACCGTCAATAAAGACGGGCTGGCTCGCTTCCGGAGTCGGTGTTTGCTCTGTCTCCAGGTTGACGACCATCCACATCATGACAGCCAAAAGCAGCGCTACGGCCCGTGCAAACCAATGACTGTTCAACCACTTATCCATGTTTTCGCCTCCATTGCCAACGACTGCCAATGGACTTGCCCTTTGACAGAGGCTGGAGCTGTTCGGTCAGCATCTCTGCCAGTTGCGCCTCCGTCAGATTTCGGTTCATCGCGCCATGCGCGGCAAAAGACACTTGTCCTGTCTCCTCCGAAACAATGATGGACATGCCATCCGAGACCTCGCTGACGCCGATTGCCGCGCGGTGGCGAGTCCCGAGCTCCTTCGAGATGGAGTTGTTCTCAGACAGCGGAAGGTAACAGGCAGCAGCCAAAATGACGTCCTTGCGCATGATGACGGCCCCGTCATGTAAAGGCGTATTCGGAATGAAAATGTTGATTAGCAGCTCCGAGCTCACGCGTCCGTTGATCGCGATGCCCGTCTCTACGTAATCGTTCAGCCCCGTCTCTCTCTCAATGACGATCAAGGCCCCGATCCGCCGCTTTGCCATGTAGGTGACCGATTTACACACCTCTTGCACCACACGGTTCACCATGTCATCGTCTTGCAGGCTGCTGGAGCGGGAAAAGAGCTTGCCTCGCCCAAGCTGCTCCAGCGCGCGACGCAATTCCGGCTGGAAGATGATGACCACAGCCAGTACCCCGAAGGTAAAAGCTTGCGACATCAACCAGTGCAGTGTCGTCAGTTGGAAGTACTTGCTGAGCAGCCAGGTGATGACGATCACCATGATCCCCTTCAGCAACTGTACCGCTCGCGTCCCCCGAATGAGCATAATAATTTTATAAATCACGTATGTAACGAGTAAAATATCCGTTCCATACCGCAGTAAATCCCCATAATCCATCGATATCATAACGAAGCCCCCATATCTCGCTCCATCTAAATAAGGTCAGCCTGTCTCCTGCGGAAAAAGCACGGCTCCACTGCCGTGCTGTTGATAGCTGTACTCTCTATTTTCTCTTATGGCAAGATCGGAAGCAAGTCATTTCCAATATTTTTCACCTCATACCAGATCCAATCGAAAATCGCTTCAATGGATTCGGTATTGCCTACCACTTGAGCGGTAGAGGCCACGAACACTTTTCCTTCGATGGCCACGACATTTCCTTTTACTTGCCCCTGAACATCCACGTTGCCGTTGCGCACCACCAAATCTCCATCAATGCTCGTTCCGGCTGGTACCACTACGACATTGCGTTGCCGATCTATTTTCAACTTATCCATGTTGGCTGAAGATACCTGCAACGTATTATCGCGGTCAAACCAGTTCGCGCACAAGCTGCCAGTCATGAGGAACAAAAACACCGCTGCTGCTGTCAAAAACGGGTGGTTCCGCAGCCAGCTTGAAAACAGGTTAGCCTTCGTCGGCGCAGGCAATTGGGCGAGTACACGTGCCGTAAAATCAGGAGAAACATGAATATGTGAAGCGCTCTGTACAAAAGCGATGGCCCGCTGCAGCTCGTGCATATGCTGGCGGCAGCTCGCACAAGTTTTTATATGTGCTTGCAAATGCTGATTGGCTAATTCATCAGTGTCCCCATCCAAATATTCGTGGATGAGAATAATCATTTCCCGGCATTCCATCGTGATTTTCTCCTTTCTCACATCAATCGCAACTTGCTTCGCAACGCTTCCCGTCCTCGGTGAATGCGTGTCTTGATCGTCGTAATGGGAAGTTTTACGATATCGCTGATCTCCTGCAACGACAAGTCCTCAATGTAGCGCAAGATCATAATCGAGCGATATTTCGGCTGCAACTGGGACAGAGCACCCTGTACTGTCTCCTGCAGCTCCTGCGTCACGACTTTGTCTTCCGGTGTTTTCTCACTAGAAGACAGGCGCGAATACCAGTCCATTCCCTGTCCAGGTTCGGTTTCTTCATCCAATGAAAAGTCAGGTCTTTTTTTACGGCCACGGTCGATACATAGATTGGTCGCGATCCGGTAGATCCACGTGGAGAACTTGTAGCTGTCATCGTACGAATGCAGATTGGCATACACGCGCAAAAAAGTCTCCTGCGCGATGTCCTCCGCATCCTGACGGTTTCCCACCATGCGATAAGCAAGTTGGAATATCTTGTCTTTATAAATTTCGATCAACTCCGCAAATGCTTCACGGTCTCCACGCTTCGCTCGCTGAGTCAACCGTTTCTCTACAAAATCCATGCGATCCTCCCCACAATACCGTAATCCTATATACGGATGATACTGCAAATGGTTTCGTTCTAAATGCGTGTTTGTGCAGGTAATTTGTTGGGAAATAGAGGAATAAGGTAACTGCCTACCTCTATATATTATTGATGATAACTCTTTCATCCCTCAGTTGGAAAGGAGAGTGGGACGTATGTCGAAGCAGGACGTTCTCCTCCAGATCGAGCAGCTACGCAAAGAGCTCAACGATCAGTATAAGAAGCAGGCAACCATCACTCCTGAATTAGTCGCCCTAAGCGTGCAACTTGACCATCTATTAAACGAACTACATCTCCATCCTTAGAATGTACTTCTTTCTCCCACCAATGTAAAGATGCGTAAAAAGCAAAAAGAGAGGCGATTTTTGCCTCTCTTTTTGTTCTCAGACAACGATTGGTTACAGCAGTTTATCGCCGAATACAGAGCTCATCAACGCGACTGCGACGCGCGCTGTCATGTTTTCACGGTCGAGGATCGGATTTACTTCCACAAATTCTGCGGAACAGAGAATGTCAGCGTCAGCCAGCATCTCCAGGGAGACATGCCCCTCCCGGTAAGAAATACCGCCGATAACCGGGGTTCCTACTCCTGGCGCGTCATGCGGGTCCAGTCCGTCCAAATCCAGGCTCAAGTGTACGCCATCGGTGTTTTTGGACACGTGGGCAATCGCTTCTTCCATCACGCGAGCCATTCCCAGCTTGTCGATCTCGTGCATGGTGAACACTTTCATGCCAATGCGCTTGATTAAATCGCGCTCGCCTTGATCGAGGTCGCGCGCCCCGATAATCACCACGTTTTCAGGCTGCAGCTTTGGCGCAAATCCGCCGATGTTCGTCAAACGCTTATGTCCATAGCCAAGGCTCGCCGCCAGCGGCATCCCGTGGATGTTTCCCGATGGAGAAGTCTCTCCTGTGTTCAAGTCTCCGTGCGCATCGAACCAGATGACCCCGAGATTTTTCACGTGCTTGGCGACACCTGCAATCGTTCCCAAAGCAATGCTGTGATCGCCCCCCAGCACGAGCGGGAAACGGCCTGCCGTCATGATATCGCTTACAACATCAGCAAGCTTTTCATTCGCTTCTACAACCTCATCCAAGTACTTATGGTTTTCTGTTTCCGTAAACCGATGAGGTCGTGTTACAAAAATATCTCCACGGTCCTCGATATGAAAGCCCATTTTCTCCAAACGAGCTACAACACCTGCGTAACGGATTGCACTTGGTCCCATATCTACTCCACGACGGTCTGCACCCAGATCCATCGGTACACCGACAATACTCATGTTCTTGTTCATGTAGACGCCCCCATTCCTTCGATCGTTGTTGCTTCACCCCTATATTGTAGCCCCCGATCGCGAAATGACTCAACTCGACAGGATTTTGCATAAATAACCCGTCTGTCCTAACGTCGTTCAAAATGGAATGGGAGCAGTCTTTACCTATGAAAAAAACGAGCAACCGAATCGGCCACTCGTTTTAGGCAATACGTATGGAGCGGGTGATGGGAATCGAACCCACGCGACCAGCTTGGAAGGCTGGAGTTCTACCATTGAACTACACCCGCGCAATCTTAGTTGGAAAACAAAAACCCGGCAACAAGTGCGGGGAAAAATGGTCGGGAAGACAGGATTCGAACCTGCGACCCCTTGGTCCCAAGCCAAGTACTCTACCAAGCTGAGCTACTTCCC
>NZ_JBYTBG010000080.1:0-9967 GCF_058788915.1 Brevibacillus sp. FW301-21C12A | reverse complement strand
TTGATAACAATTCTTCATGCAAGGACTCCTTCGAATTTATCGCGTCTAATCAAGAAGTGAATTTTGCAAAAGGCTCAAAAAAGAACCAATGAATTCACAACCGATGGTCGTAGCCCCGTCAAGTAGACAGTAAAAAAAGAGGAATCACCTAAGCGGCGATCGCTTCTCGATATTCAACCGGGGAGAGGTCGCCGAGTTTTTTCTGGAAGCGTTCATTGTTATAGTAGTCGATATATTCAGCAACACATTTACGTGCCGCAGCTTCACTATCTGGCTTCGCCAGGTAAAGCTTTTCCGTTTTCAGATGGGAAAAGAACGACTCGATACATGCGTTGTCAAAGCAATTCCCGCGTCTTGAATGGCTTCCCATAAGTTCTTTCTCCTCGAGTAGATCCCTGTACGATTTGGTTGTGTATTGAAATCCTTGGTCGGAATGGAGAATAGCGTTTTTGGCGTTCAGTTGCTTTACGGTGTCCAATACGAGTTGGAGATCGTTACGCGCGGATAGCTCCCATGCTACGACTTCCTTGTTACAAAGGTCTAAAATAACCGACAAATAGACAAAATCATGACCAATTCGAATATAGGTAATGTCAGTCACAAATTTCTTCAAAATGGTTTCTGCTGTAAATTCACGGTTGAGGACATTCGGAAAGACTACGGATGGTTTGCGACCTGCAAATGGCCGTTTCTTGCGGATAACTGAACGAATTCCCAGCTCACGCATCAGCCTACGCACCTTTTTGTGGTTAACCAAAACCCCTTCTTTGTGTAAAGCCGTACGCATACGTTTGTAGCCGAAATAAGGTCGCAGTCGATGAATAGCAAGGATGTGCTCTTTTACATTCGTATCCTGCTCGATACGGGTTTTACGAGATTCCCGGGCAGCTTTCCACTTGTAATAACCCGACCGCGATACTTCGGCAATCTTGCACAGCATGATGATGGGATACTTGTGATTCATTTTTTCGATGGTCCTAAACCGGGCTTGCTGATCCAACTTCCCTCCCCATGCAGATTCGGATTGAGCTTTTTTAGGTATTCGACCTGCGCTTTCAAATAGGCGTTTTCCTCTTCAAGGCTACTGAAGTGTTTCTTATTCCAACGCCCACGATAATCCTCAAACGATTCTCCGCTCTGGTGCTTACGTACCCAACTGATGATCTGTGCATCACTTTTAATTCCCAGCTTTTCTCTTATCTCCTGATAGCTCCACTGCTCTTCCAAACGCAAGCGAACAGCCTCTTTCTTCGTATCCTCGCTATAACGAGTAAAGACCTGTCCCTTCTTTGGTGGCATGAAAAATCCCCTCCGGTCAACAGTAATGAGTCCATGATATCATGTACTCTTTTTTTACTGTCTACCTTGAGGGGATAATACCATCTGTGGGTTATGAATAGAGCTTTTATTAAGAATTAACAAGTTTGTTGACATGTTTTTATTCCCCCAAAACTCTTTCTTTTTCTACATATTTTGTGCATTTGTGCTGTCAATTTGATTATCAACCGATATCAGCCTGTTGTAAATAGTCCGATTATTCTATACATTCCCCTATATCATTTTGTGCATTTTCTCTTCTTAAATCAAAACGAAAATATCATTAATAACCAACAAAAATAAGGCCTTTTTAGTGTTTTTAATGTACAAGTATGAAGTTTCACGATATGTGCATTAAGTAGTAGTCTAGGCGTTTGACAGCGCAGGCAACCTGTGGGTCGTGACCGATATTTCTTCTTCCTCCATGAACAGCGGTATCTACAAGTCGTTTGGCAACAACGGGGTATTTTTCATTCCGACCTCGGGCAACAACCAGGGACAAGCCGCACAGTTCGCCTCTGCTCCCGTAGGCGCGGAAATGACAGGACCGTGGTTTACGCCTGACGAAAAAACGCTGTTCTTGTCGGTACAGCATCCGGGCGAAAACCTCAAGGACTACAGCCAGCCAACCAGTCATTGGCCAAAGGGCGGAAATGCAGTAGCTTTGCCGAGCGTGATTGCCATTACGGGTTTCTAGGACAAGGAGTGTAGTGCACCATGCTATCGAGCATCGGGATTCCCGGATTGATCTTGATTTTGATTATCGCGCTGGTCATTTTCGGACCGAGCAAGCTGCCGGAGATCGGCCGTGCTTTTGGCCGGACGCTGACAGAGTTCAAGTCAGCTACCAAAGACTTGACCAAGGACGACGACGAGGCAAAAGACAAAGCCGTGGAAGAAACGGCCAAACGAATCAACTAATCCGGCTTTGAGGCTTTGTGGAAAAGGCGGTGCGTGCAAGAGGCGCACTGCCTTTTTGCAGCACAGCGCGTAAGGGGGAGTGCGTGTGAACCAAGAGATGCCTGTTCTTGAGCATGTGACTGACTTGCGGCGCAGGCTACTGATTGTGGCAGCGACGCTCGTCGTCAGCATGATCGTCTGCTTTTTGTTTGTCGATCACATATATTTGGCATTGTCGAATCATTCGGGCGAAAAACTGGCGATTCTCGGTCCCAGTGACATTTTGTCGATTTATGTAAAGCTGTCTGCAATCGGGGCGGTGGCGATCACGATTCCTGTCGCTGCTTACCAGGCGTGGCGCTTTGTAGTCCCGGCGCTGGAGGAGCGGGAGCGAAAAGTGGCGCTCATGTATATCCCCGCCCTGTTTCTGCTGTTTTTGTTCGGCTTGTCTTTCGCTTACTTCGTCTTGTTTCCGCTGATGTACCAATTTGTGCTGGGGTTGTCCAACGGGAATTTTGAACTGGTGATTACGGCCAATGACTACTTCACCTTCATGCTCAATCTTTGTTTGCCGTTCGGGCTTTTGTTTGAATTGCCAGTGGTGGTTCTTTTTCTCAGCCATCTGGGCATACTGAATCCGCAGCGGCTGGCGAAAATGCGCAAGCCCGCCTACCTGGTGCTGGCGATCATTTCGATTACGATTACGCCGCCTGATTTTTTGTCCGATATTATGGTGATCGTGCCGCTGATCGTGCTGTACGAAATCTCCATTACCATCTCGCGCGTCATACATGGAAAACGCATCGGGAAACTGCGCTTTCGCCGGAAAATATGGTATGATGCTCTCGACTATGTTATCGGGAGAGGGCAAAGATGCACGTTTATGTAAACGGGACGATCTGTCCGGCACATGAGGCGAGCGTATCGGTTTTGGATCACGGGTTTTTGTACGGCATCGGGCTGTTTGAGACGATGCGTGTTTACGACCGCAAACTGTTTTTATGGGACGACCATTTCGCCCGGCTCAGCTCCGGGCTTTTGGCGTTGCAGATTCAGCCCATATGGTCAAAAGCGGAGCTGGCGGACGCGATCCTGCAAACGATCGACGCCAATGGGCTGCGGGATGCGTATGTGCGCCTCAGCGTCACCGCCGGGCCGGAAGGAGTAGGCTTGGTGACAGGCGGCTACGAGCGCCCGTCGTTGTTCGTATTTGCCAAGCCGGTCGCCCCGCTTGCAGTCCCGCCTCAACCAAAGCGGTTGCAGACGTTGGCGCTGGCGAGGCAGACTGCGGAGGGGCACCAGCGTTTCAAATCGCACAACTACCTCAACAATGCGCTGGCTCGCCAGGAGCTGGGGGCGCGCACGGATACGGAAGGGCTGTTTTTGACGCACGACGGCTTTCTCGCGGAAGGCATCGTCAGCAATCTGTTCTGGGTCAAGAACGGGCATCTGTTCACGCCTTCACTGGATACGGGCATTCTCGACGGGGTGACCCGCCGCCATGTTTTGCGATTGGCCGAGCAGTTGGCGATCCCGACAACGGAAGGACGGTATCGGCTGGAAGAGTTGCTTGCGGCCGATGAAGTTTTCACCACCAACTCCGTGCAGGAAATCGTCCCGGTGGCAGAAGTAGACGGACAGCTAGTCGCATCGTCCTACGGAAAATACACACGCGAACTGCACTTGGCCTATCGTCAGTCTGTAGCGACCGGAATGTAAATTATGGTATGCTACTAATCAATATGCGAAGACGGAAAAAGGGAGTAGGTCCATGAAGTACAATCCATTTCGAATCCATGCGGCAACCGTTGACGAGATGCTGGCGGAGCTTGCCCATCGAGGGATTTTTGGCGATCAGGCCGAGCGGTTGGCCGAGTGGAGAGCGGGTCTGATGATCCACGTGGAAAACATGAGTGAAGCTGTCGCGGAAAAGGTGCGGCTGGACATGCTTTCCGCCGGGGCCGAGGCCGTTGTGTCCGGGCAGCCGGGCGCAACTGACAAAAAGCGGCTGCTTTTGCTTGCGGGACCAAAGCAGTTGGAGCAGGCGCTGTCGCAACTGGAAAAACGGGATGAGGAGCTTGCAGCCGTGGCGGCAGAGGTACGGGAGGCTTTGGCGATGCCTGCGCGGCTGCGGGCCAGACGGGAGCTGAATTGCGGCCGTTACACCCTTCCGCTTGGCGAACGGACGCTGGTAATGGGCATCCTCAATGTGACGCCCGATTCCTTTTCGGACGGAGGGCGCTTCGTGGACCTTGACCACGCTTTGGCGCAGGCGCGCGCGATGGTCGAAGCGGGAGCGGACATCATTGACATCGGGGGCGAGTCTACGCGTCCGGGAGCGGAGCCGGTCGGGGAGGCAGAGGAGCTGGACAGGGTGCTGCCAGTGATTCGCCGTTTGTCCGCCGAGCTTTCTGTCCCTTTGTCCATCGACACGTACAAAGCCGCTGTAGCGGAGCGGGCGCTTGATGCCGGGGCGCATATCATCAATGACGTTTGGGGAGCAAAGCGCGATCCGCGCATGGCGGAGGTGGCTGCGCGGCGCGGGGTGCCGATCATTTTGATGCACAACCGTACAGACACGGAGTACCGGGACTTTTACTCCGATTTTGTCAGAGATTTGCGCGAGTCTGTGCAAATTGCCCTGCAAGCGGGTGTGCGCGAGGAACAGATTATTCTCGATCCGGGGATCGGCTTTGTCAAAACGGTCGAGCAAAATCTCGAAACGATGCGCAGACTCGACGATCTCGTCGCCCTCGGGTACCCGGTTTTGCTCGCGACTTCGCGCAAACGGATGATTGGCCACGTCCTCGACCTTCCTGTGGACGAGCGGGTGGAAGGGACAGCCGCGACAGTTGCGCTCGGCGTCGCCAAAGGCTGCCACATGGTACGGGTGCACGATGTCAAAGAGATGAAGCGGGTTACGAAGATGATGGACGCGATGCTGAAGGGGGGCATTTGACGTTGGATAAAATTTACTTCAACGGCATGTCGTTTTACGGCTACCATGGCGTGTTTGGAGCAGAGGCGGAGCTGGGTCAACGCTTTTACGTCGATCTGGAGCTTTCTGCCGATTTGTCGCAGGCAGGCGCAAGCGATGAGCTTCAACATACGATCAATTACGCCGATATTTTTATTTGTGTGCAAAAAATTGTCGAGGGCGAACGGTTCAACCTGGTTGAAAAGCTGACGGCCGTCATTGCCGAGCGGCTTTTGACGCAATTTCCTCTGCAAGAGGTCAAAGTCAAGGTGACCAAGCCGAACCCGCCGATCAACGGGCATTATGAATCTGTCGCCATTGAGATGACGCGCAAAAGAGAGGATTTTGCTTCATGAGTGTAATTGCGTATCTGGGGCTTGGCTCGAACCAGGGCGACCGGGCAGAAAAGCTGCGCCAGGCGATCCGGAAGCTTGCTGCGCACAGAGGGATTCGCGTGCTGCGTACATCGTCTGTGTACGAGACTGAGCCGTTCGGCTACGTCGAGCAAGAGGCGTTTTTGAATATGGCCGTAGCGGTAGAGACAGAGCTTTCCCCGGAGCAGCTTCTGGAGACCGCCTTGTCGGTGGAGCGGGAGCTGGGACGCATTCGAACCATCCGCTGGGGACCGCGTACAATAGACATTGATCTTCTCTTGTACGGTACATCCTCTGTGTCGCTGGAGCATCTTGTCATCCCGCATCCGGGTCTTAGCCAGCGTGCTTTTGTGCTTGTTCCGTTGCGCGATATTTGGGAGGGCGGGGTTTTGCCCGGCCACGACCAGACTATTGACCATTATCTTTCCTTATTGGTAGAAGATCACAAGGGGGTACGAGAGTGGGGAGCAATCAACTGGGAAATCGGATCAGATCCTTCCGGAAGCTAAAAGGGTATACACAACAATCGCTTTCGGAAAAGCTGGGAGTATCATTGTCGTTTGTCGGATCGCTTGAGCGGGGAACCCGTACGCCGACAGAGCCGGTACTGCGCAAGATCGCCAGCACTTTACAGGTCGACTATGAAGAATTATGTGCTATAAATAAATGATAGATCGTTTGGATGGGTCTCTCCTCTCCAAGAACCCGTGGATCGGGAATAAGGAGGTCGAAATAGATGAAAATCGGTAACATCGAATTGAAAAACAACGTCGTTCTCGCCCCGATGGCAGGTGTGTGCAACCCTGCTTTTCGTTTGATTGCCAAGGAGTTCGGGACTGGCCTGGTATGCGCCGAGATGGTCAGCGACAAAGGAATCGTCCACGGCAACAAAAAGACCATCGACATGTTGTACGTCGACGAGCGGGAGAAACCGCTCAGCCTGCAGATTTTTGGCGGCGACAAGGAAACATTGGTGGAAGCGGCGAAGTATGTAGACCAACATACGAACGCAGACATTATCGACATCAATATGGGGTGTCCCGTTCCGAAAATTACGAGCTGTGACGCAGGTGCCCGCCTGCTGCTTGATCCGAATAAAATTTACGAGGTCGTCTCTGCTGTAGTCGATGCCGTGGAGAAGCCGGTTACGGTGAAAATGCGTCTGGGCTGGGACGAAGAGCACCTGTACGTGGTGGAAAATGCCAAGGCTGTTGAGCGCGCAGGAGGCAAGGCCATCGCCGTCCATGGCCGCACGCGTGTGCAAATGTACAAGGGCCATGCGGACTGGAGCTGGATCGGGCGCGTGAAGGAAGCCGTTTCGATTCCGGTCATCGGCAACGGCGATGTCGCGACACCTGAGGATGCAAGACGCATGCTCGACACGACCGGCTGCGATGGCGTCATGATCGGACGCGCCGCACTCGGCAATCCGTGGATGCTGTATCGGACCATCCAGTACTTGACGACAGGAGAGCTTGTGCCCGAGCCTTCCGTACGCGAAAAAATCGACATCTGTCTCTTGCACGCCGAGCGTCTGATTGCGCTGAAAGGTCCGCGCGTAGGCGTGCTGGAAATGCGCAAGCACGCCGCATGGTATTTGAAAGGGCTGCGAGGCTCTACCCATACGAAAAACTTGGTGAATGCCGTGGAGACAGAAGAAGAGCTGCGTCGGGTTTTGACGGACTATGTCGAGTGGGTTGAGAACTATGCAGGCGACCTGGAAGAGCCGCAGGAATCAGCGCGCGACGAGGCAGTCAGCTACTAAAATGGTTGTTTGTTCCAGACATTGACAAGGGTTCCTTCATATCCTATAATACTCCGTAATATTGGGAGCCAAGCTGCCAGTCCACTCTGGCAGCTTTACCTTTGAACCCTCACAGTTATTGTGTTCTGCTGTATATTGTATAGAACAACTACATATAATCCTTTGTACTTTACCCAGTGCAAATGGAATCATTTTTTAAAACGGGGGAATTGAACCATGTCTGAAAAAGAAGTTTTCCTGACACCAGAAGGTTTAACAAAACTGGAGCAAGAGCTTGAAGATTTGAAAACGGTTAAACGCAAGGAAGTTGCAGCAAGGATTAAAGAAGCGATCAGCTTTGGAGATATCAGTGAGAACTCTGAGTACGAAGAAGCAAAGAATGAGCAGGCGTTCATCGAAGGCCGCATTCTGACGCTGGAAAAAATGTTGCGCAAAGCCACCATCATCACCAATGAAGATGTGGACACAGGCGTAGTCAGCGTAGGATCGAGAGTGAAGCTGAAAGACCTGGAGTATGGTGATATTGTCGATTACACCATCGTAGGCTCTGCCGAATCCGATCCGATGAACAACAAGATTTCCAACGAGTCTCCTGTAGGCCAAGCGCTTTTGGGCAAGAGCAAGGGCGCGATCGTCGACGTGAACGTACCTGCAGGCGTCATTCAGTACGAGATTCTCGATATTAACCTGTAAGCAGTTCATCCATGGCGTACCTTTTACGAGGTACGCCGTATCACTATTTGACCGCGCTGTACAATATTGTTAAATCAGGTATTTTTTAGAGGAGTGAGCAAAAATGGCAAACGAGCAAGACCTGCAGCAAGAAGAGCAGCAACAGGAAGGACTGCACGAGCTTCTGCAAGTGCGTCACGACAAAATGAATCAAATTCGCGAGTGGGGCTTTGATCCGTTCGGGAAAAAGTTCGAGCAAACCCACCACGCTGCTGATATTGTGAAAGCATTTGGCGACAAGACCAAAGAAGAGCTGGAAGCAGAAGAGCATGTCGTTACGATCGCAGGCCGCCTGATGGCAAAACGCGCGATGGGCAAAGCGAGCTTCGCCCAGCTTTTGGACCGTTCCGGCCAAATTCAAATCTACGTGCGCCAGGACACTATTGGCGAAGAGGCGCACAAAGTGTTTGAGATCAGCGATATCGGCGACCTGATCGGCATTCGCGGTGTTGTTTTCAAAACAAAAACAGGCGAGCTCAGTGTCAAAGCAAAAGAGTTTACCTACCTCTCCAAGTCGCTGCGCCCACTCCCTGAGAAATACCACGGTTTGAAAGACATCGAAACGCGCTACCGCAAGCGCTACGTGGACTTGATCGTGAATCCCGAGGTGCGCGATACGTTTATTACGCGCAGCCGCATTTTGACCTCGATGCGCCGTTATTTGGACAACCTTGGCTATCTGGAAGTGGAGACACCGACTCTCCACGCAATTGCCGGCGGTGCTTCTGCGCGTCCGTTCGTTACGCACCACAATGCGTTGGACATGCAGTTGTACATGCGTATTGCGATCGAGCTGCACTTGAAACGCCTGATTGTCGGCGGACTGGAAAAGGTGTATGAAATCGGTCGCGTTTACCGGAACGAAGGAATTTCTACACGCCACAACCCTGAGTTCACGATGATTGAATTGTACGAGGCGTATGCCGACTACCAGGACATCATGACTCTGACAGAAGAGATGATCGCCCATATCGCACAGGAAGTATTGGGCACCACGAAGATCGAATACCAAGGCAATGAGATTGATCTGACACCAAAATGGCGCCGTGTGCACATGGTTGATCTGATTAAGGAAAACCTCGGCGTAGACTTCTGGAAAGAAATGAGCGACGACGAAGCGCGTGCACTGGCAAAAGAGCATGGAGTAGCTGTCGAGCCTCATCATACCTTTGGGCACGTTGTGAACGAATTTTTCGAGCAAAAGCTGGAGCATACGCTGATTCAGCCTACGTTTGTGTACGGTCACCCTGTAGCGATTTCTCCATTGGCGAAAAAGAACGATGAAGATCCGCGCTTCACCGACCGTTTCGAGCTGTTTATCGTCGCTCGCGAGCATGCGAATGCGTTCACAGAGCTGAATGATCCGATTGACCAGCGCGAACGCTTTGAAGCGCAGCTTCTGGAAAAAGCGGCGGGCAACGACGAGGCGCATGAAATGGACGACGATTTCATTGAGGCGCTTGAGTACGGTATGCCGCCAACAGGTGGTTTGGGAATCGGAATCGACCGTCTGGTCATGCTGTTGACCAACTCGCCTTCTATCCGTGACGTATTGCTGTTCCCGCATATGCGTGCGCGTGACTAATTGCCGTAAAAGCCGTTTGAAGGTTATTCAAACGGCTTTTATTTTTTACTTGCACTAAAAGACGTATAGTGGTACATTAATAACTGTTCTTCTTTGGTACATAATCGATTGCAGCCCTAAACAAAATAATGCTTGCTTTTTTGATGGGGTATGTGATAGATTAATGAAGTCGCCGTTAAACAACTTAAAAAAGTGGTTGACACGACTTGGACAACCTGATAAGATGAAGTGGTTGTTGCGAAAATGCTCTTTGAAAACTGAACAGCGAAAGCGTTGATGAGTCTATCATTAAATGATTTGCCAGCTTTGAACCAGTA
>NZ_JBYTBG010000079.1:0-10223 GCF_058788915.1 Brevibacillus sp. FW301-21C12A | reverse complement strand
AAATGGCCTTCTGCGAGAATTTTTTCCCAAAGGCAAGGATTTTGCCGAAGTCTCCGAGGAGGAACTGATTCAGGCCTTGGAGCTCATTAACAATCGGCCAAGAAAATGTCTGGGTTGGAAGACCGCTTACGAATCATTCATGGAAGCTCTGTCGCACTTGTCTTGACAATTCGTCAAAAGGAAAGGATAGGCAAATCATGTAACAACGCTTACATTGACAAGACCCAGTAATCAGCTTACAATGACCGTAAATTATGACACCACCGTAGGGGGATTTTTTCCATGGACGCTTTAGCGTTAGAAAAAAAAGCCCAGCGCAACGCTGAGTTACGTGAACGACTGATGCAGTTGAAGAAAGAACGTAATGCCATCATTCTTGCTCATTTTTACCAACGTCCTGAGATTCAGGAAGTAGCCGACTTCATTGGAGATTCCTTTGGACTGGCACAAAAAGCAAAGGAAACCGATGCAGATGTGATCTTGTTCTGCGGAGTTCACTTCATGGGAGAAAGTGCAAAAATTCTCAATCCCCAAAAGAAGGTTATCATTCCTGATGAGCGCGCAGGCTGTCCAATGGCGGACATGGTGAACGTAGAGGGGCTGCGCAAGCTAAAGGCACAGCATCCGAATGCGAAAGTAGTGGCGTACATCAACACTTCTGCTGACGTCAAGGCAGAAACACACATCTGCTGTACGTCGTCTAACGCAAAGCGAGTGATCGAATCTGTGGACAGCGAGGAGATCATCTGGGTTCCGGACAAAAACCTGGGCCACTACGTCTCCCAGTTCACAGACAAGAAAATGATTATTTGGGAAGGCTACTGCAATACGCATGACCAGTTGTCCGTCGAAGACATCATGACGTTGAAGCAGCAGCATCCAGAGGCAGTGGTCGTCGTGCATCCGGAATGCCGCCCGGAAGTGGTTTCCTTGGCCGACTACGTAGGCTCCACAACCGGAATCCTCAAATACTGCCGCGAATCGTCCCACAAGGAATTTATCATCGGGACCGAGGACGGTACACGCTACATGCTGGAAAAGGACAGCCCGGACAAGACGTTTATTTTCGCGTCCAAATACCTCGTCTGCCCGAACATGAAGGTGAACAACCTGAAAAAATGCGTCGAGGCGTTAGAGACCATGAAGCCGGAAATCTACGTGCCAAAAGAAATCGCAGACGCGGCGCGCGCTTCGTTGGAGCGGATGCTGGAAGTGGCTCCGGCGTAAGCGGATGGCCTGTTGATCGGCAATCATTTTTATGAAAAGAGAGAAGGGAGCAGAGCTTGTTGTAAGCTTTGCTCCCTTTGTTGCTGTCTCGCGTGCGAAGCAGTCTACGACTCCGCCAGAGGCTGAAATCCTTTCTGCTATCCCCAAAAAGCTCCCTCGTGAGGAAGCGACAGCGTGCCAGTCCCTGATGAAAACTGCCCGATGCTCAAGACGGCATAGGAGTCGGTGTCGGTTTTCCGTAGCCTTCTTTGTAGGTGTGGTCGATGTAGTCGCGGATTTCTTTTGTCGATTTTCCAGCCTGCTTCAGCTTGGAAGAAATAACGGCAATCTCCATGCAGACGCCGCAGCGTGTCCCGTGGTCATCCCAGACGATGGAGCCATCCGGCTTTTCCTCTTTGATAAAGCAGTTGCCGTTGTGCAGATGTCCAGCGCTCTCTCCGCAGCCGCAGTAGCAAGGGATGGATTTGAGCAGCTCGCGGTTGGTGCCGGCGATTTTGTACGATTCGATAATGACGGGGTCTTGATTATCTAAAAACTTCGGAAGCTGATCGACGGAAGCTGTCATTTCCTGCAGGTCACCATTCGGAGCGTGCTGTGCGTGATTCGCGTGATCCTGACCAGCTTGATCGTTAGAGCCACAGCCAGCAAGCAGAGCTGCGGTGATGAAACTGATCGCTAACCATGATTGTCGTTTCATTTTGGACATACCTCCTGCCTTTTATCTTATCATAACGGCATGGAGAAATTGTGAAGCTATGATCGACGTTGCAAACAAATGACAATTAAATCGGAATAAATCCTATTTACTTTTTGGGCTTCAGTCCGTATAATGAAAAACGATCATGAAACTAAATCGGAATCATTTTGAATTGGGTAGGAGGAGCACAGAGATGAAAAAGGGCCTGATGGCGATCGTTAGCCTGATTGCAGCGGTCAGCATTGCCGGATGCGGCGCAGCCGAGCAGACAGCAAGCACACCTCAAACCGGCGGCGATGCGAGTGCCAAGCCAAAAGTATATACGACTATTTATCCGCTCGAATACGTAGCCAAGCGTATCGGGGGCGACCATGTGGAAGTGACCAACATCATTCCGCCCGGAGTGGAGCCGCACGATTACGAGCCAACTGCAAAAGACATGGTGGCGTTGGCGAACGCAGACATTTTTGCCTACAACGGCAGCGGCCTGGAGCTGTGGGTCGATAAAGCGGTAGGCAACCTCGACAAAAACAAGACTGTGATCGTCAATGCGTCGGAAGGTCTGGACTTGCTGAAAGCGACAGAACATGAACACGAGCACGAAGGGGAAGCAGCGACGGAAGAAGGGCACGAGCATGAGGGAGAAGCCGCGACCGAGGAGCACGGCCATGACCACGGCGAATTTGACCCGCACGTCTGGCTGGACCCTACGAAGCTGAAGGCGCAGGCGGAAAAAGTGAAAAATACGCTGGTGCAAAAAGACCAGGCGCACGCTGCCGATTATGAGAAAAACTACGCGCAATTGGCTGCCGACTTGGATCAGTTGGACCAGGAGTTTAAAAACATGGTCTCGCAAGCTGCTAAAAAAGAATTTATGACCTCGCACAGCGCATTCTCCTATTTGGCGAATCGGTACGGACTGGAGCAAGTATCCATTTCCGGGCTGAATCCGGCTGACGAGCCGTCGCCAGCAGAATTGAAAAGTCTGGTCGAGCATGTGAAGGAGCACAACATCTCCTATGTCATGTTCGAAACGCTCGTCTCGCCAAAAGTAGCGGAAGTGATCGCGAAGGAAGCCGGCGTGAAGACGGCGACGCTCAATCCGCTTGAAGGTTTGACTGAGGAGGATGTAAAAGCTGGACGTGACTACTTGTCCATCATGCGTGACAACCTGGAGACTTTGAAAGTCACATTGAAATAAGCTTGCAGCAAAAATGTCGCTATCTACAGCGGCATTTTTTTCTTTGCCTGCCCGCGATTTTGTCCTGATAGCCGGGCTTCAGGCGTTTTTGCCAAATAGGAGGGTTGTGGTTCGGGCAAAATCGTAGTAGGATGAAAGGTAACAAATCAGAACAAATCCGATTTAAAGGATGATTATTGCATGGAACCAATGACCCAAGGAGTGCCTGTGGTAAAGCTCACGGACGTCTCCTTTCAATATGAAGACAAACTGGTTCTGGACGGGGTGGAGTTTTCGCTGGAACGGGGAGAGTTTGTCGGGATTGTCGGCCCGAATGGCTCGGGAAAATCAACGCTGATGAAGCTGATCCTTGGGCTGCTCACCCCGAACAAGGGAAAAGTCGAGCTGTTCGGTCAGCCTCTGTCCAAATTCCGCGAATGGAACCGGATCGGGTATGTAGCACAGCAGGTAGCTCACGGAGCTGGCGGCTTTCCCGCGACGGTGCAGGAAGTCGTGGCTTCCGGTCTGGTGGGGAAGGTCGGCCTTTTCCGCAGACTGAACGCCCAACATCATGCGAGCGTGCGGGCTGCCGTCGAGCGTGTCGGCTTGGCGGAAAAGCTGAATCAGCGCATCGGCAGCCTGTCTGGCGGGCAATTGCAGCGCGTATTCATCGCGCGTGCGCTCGTGGCGGAGCCGGAGCTGTTGATTCTCGATGAGCCTACTGTCGGTGTCGACCAGGAGTCGATTGAGCAGTTTTACGGTCTGCTTCGCTCGCTCAAAGAGGAAAACGGCCTGACGATGATGATCGTGAGCCACGACGTCGGCGTCATGTCGCAATGGGTGACAAAAGTAGCTTGCGTGCAGAAGAAGATTCATTTTCATGGAACGGCTCACGAGTTTGAGCACAATCAGGAAAAAATATTGCAGAGCATGTATGGTGATTCTGTCCGGCTTTTGTCTCATCACCATTAAGCCGTTGCAAACGAGATAACAAAGAAGGAGTATGAACATGCTGGCTGATTGGTGGCAGTATGATTTTTTGCGGTACACCCTGTTTTCGGGGATTTTGATTGGCCTGATTTGCCCGTTGCTCGGGACGTTTCTCATCGTCCGGCGCTTGTCGATGATGGCCGACGGACTTTCTCACGTCACGCTCTCGGGCGTGGCGGCGGGGATGCTGGTCTCGAAAAAAATTGCCTTTTTCTCGGCAGTAAACCCGCTGTTTTTCGGGATGCTTTTTGCGGTAGTCGGCTCGTTGTTCATTGAACGGCTGCGCAAAGTATACAAAGCGTATCAGGATTTGGCGATCCCGATCATTTTGTCCACAGGTCTGGGGCTGTTTACGGTGTTAATCAGTGTGGCGGACGGATTCAACGCTGACCTGTACTCGTATTTGTTCGGGAAAATTGTCACTGTCTCCATCGAGGACTTGTATGCGCTGATTGGCGTGGCAGTCGTTGTGCTGGGCACCGTCTTTTTGATTTACAAGGAGCTGTTCGCCGTCTCCTTTGACGAAGAGTTCGCCCGGGTGTCCGGTGTCGCGCGCAGATCGATCAACCTGTGGTTCATGGTGCTCGTGGCGCTTACGATTGCCGCTTCCATGCGGATTGTCGGCGTGCTTTTGATTTCCGCGCTGATTACGCTTCCGGTTGCGGCGAGCCTGCAAATTGCCCGAAGCTTTCGCCAAACGATCTTTTTCTCGATTCTGTTCGCAGAAATCTCCGTGTTGAGCGGTTTGTATTTTGCCTATCTCTTCGATTGGGCATCTGGTGGTACAATTGTGTTGATGGCCGTTTTGATTATGCTCGTTGTCTTGGGAGTCAAAAAGCTGCGTGTGATAATGCGATAGAGTCATCAGGTTAAGACAAAAGGAAGGAGTGTTTGTCGATGAAAGTGGAAGAAGCCCTGCAAATTTTGAAGGAGCACGGGTACAAATATACCGGCAAGCGGGAGGAAATGATCCGCATCTGCGCAGCCGAAAAGCGCTACTTGTCTGCCAAGGATATTATGGAACGAATCAAGGAGCAGTATCCGACGCTCAGCTTCGATACGGTTTATCGCAACATCTCCACTTTTGTTGAGCTGGGGATTTTGGAGGAGACGGAGCTGGAGGGAGAAGGCCGTTTTCGTCTCGCTTGCTCCGCCGACGGGCATCACCATCACCACGTCATCTGTACGGAATGCGGGAAGACCTCTTCCCTGCCAGGCTGTCCGATGAACGTCATGGCGGCTGTCCCGGAAGATTTCCAGGTGACCGGGCACAAGTTTGAAGTGTACGGAACCTGCAAGGAATGTGTCGCCCAATCCAACTGAAGCTAGTTTGCCTGCAAAGAGTGTTCGCCTGAGGGCGGGCGCTCTTTTTTTTGCAAGAACAGCCTTTCGCCAAAAAGCGATCGCTCATCCTTGAGAAGTCTTTCGATACAGGTTTTCTTACGCCTGAAAAGGAACTCTTCCAATGTAGTTTTCATCCGGTCGGTATTTGCTATAATGGGTGGGAAATCATCAGTTACGGAGAGAAGGGACAGCAGCCATGATTCCCCGTTATATCGCGGATTTTGATTTGCAGTCGTTGCCTCGATTGAAAACAGACGTAGCCGTTGTAGGAGCAGGGATAGCCGGGTTGTATACGGCATTGCAGACGAGTGAGTTTGCGGATGTAGTTCTGATTAGCAAAAAAGGGCTGGATGACAGCAATACCCGCTGGGCACAAGGGGGGATTGCCGCCGTTACTGCCAAGTCGGATTCTCCTGCCTTGCATCGTCAAGATACGCTGATCGCCGGAGCTGGACTTTGCTCGTACGAAGCGGTGGAAGTGCTCGTACACGAAGGCCCTGATCGCTTGAAAGAACTGATTGCATATGGGACGGAGTTCGATCGGGATGAACAAGGCCAGTACGAACTGACGCAGGAAGGGGCGCACAGCAAGCGGCGCATTTTGCACGCTAACGGGGATGCAACCGGAGCAGAAATCGTCCGCGCTCTGTCCAAGCGGGTGATGGAGCAGGGGAACATTCGGGTGCTGGAGCATCATTTTGCCATTGATGTGGTCACACAGGATGGAGAGTGCGTGGGGGTCATCGTGCAAAAGCCGGAAGGGGACATGTTTTTCCTGGAGGCAAAAGCAACCGTGCTGGCGACCGGGGGAGCGGGGCAACTGTACCGCTACACGACCAATCCGGAAATCGCCACCGCTGACGGAATCGGCATCGCCTACCGGGCCGGGGCGCGCATTAAGGATGTGGAGTTCATCCAGTTTCACCCTACGGCGCTGTACTATCCGGGGGCGCCGCGCTTCCTGATCTCCGAGGCCGTACGGGGGGAAGGCGCGATTTTGCGCAACAGCAACGGCGACCGCTTCATGGACAAGTACCACCCGCAAAAAGAGCTGGCGCCGCGCGACATCGTAGCCCGCGCCATCGTCTCGGAGATGGAGCAGACCAAATCGTCGTTTGTGTATTTGGACATCACGCACGAACCGGAGGAGCTTATCAAGCGCCGTTTCCCGACGATCTACAACTTTTGCCTGCAATACGGACTGGACATGGTGACGGACTGGATTCCGGTTGCCCCTGCGTGCCACTACATCATGGGCGGCGTCCAGACCGATCTGAACGGCGAGACGACGACAAAACGGCTGTTTGCCTGCGGGGAGGCGTCCTGCACAGGGGTACATGGAGCCAACAGGCTGGCGAGCAATTCGTTGTCGGAAGCGGTCGTGTTCGGACATCGTATCGCGCAGCGGATCAAACAGTTGCCTGCGCTGCCTGACATTCGTCCGGTCCGGGCTGTATCTGCAGATCGGGATGCGCGCACGTTTAGTACACGTGAACAAAGAGTGAAGCTGCAAAAGCTGATGCTGCGGCATGTCAGCGTCAAACGCGACGAAAAAGGCTTGTTGAAAGCGCTGGCAGAACTGGAGCGAATGGAGCGGTTTTACCAGTACGCGGCGCAGGACCGGGAGGCGTTCGAGTTTTTGAACCTGTTGAACGCAGCGGTGCTGACGACGAGAGCCGCATTGCTTCGCGAAGAAAGCCGCGGCGGGCACTATCGCAATGATTTTCCGAATAAAGACGATTTGTTATGGCGCAAGCATTTGATCCAGACGTTTGAAGACGGCGTCCAAGAGGAGTGTGGAAAAAACGATGTGGAATAAACGGGAGCTGGAGCGAAAAATCGAAGAGTGGCTGCAGGAGGATCTGGGCTTTGGCGATGTGACGACGCTGAGCACGATCCCCGAGTCCGAGCAAGGAACGGGAATTTTGTACGCAAAGGAAGCGGGAGTGGTAGCCGGGCTGCCGATTGCCCGGCAAGTGTTCGCGACGGTTGATCCCGCGCTTGTGTTTACGGCAAAAGTAGAAGAAGGACAGCGGGTGGAAGTCGGCCAGGAGCTGGCAGAGGTGCGCGGCTCCGTGCGTTCCATCCTGAGCGGCGAGCGGCTTGCGCTCAATTTAATGCAGCGCCTGTCCGGCATCGCGACGAAGACGAGCGAATACGTGGCAGCGGTAGCGGGAACGAAAGCGCGGGTAGTGGATACGCGCAAAACGACTCCGGGACTGCGTTTTCTCGAAAAGTACGCCGTTCGCGTCGGAGGCGGCCACAATCACCGTTTTGCCTTGTACGATGCGGTGATGATTAAAGACAATCACATCAAAGGAGCGGGCGGCATCGCACAGGCGGTCGCTTCGGCGCGGGCAGCGATTCCGCACACGATGACGGTAGAGGTGGAGGCGGAGTCGCTGGACCAGGTGCGTGAAGCATTGGAAGCGGGCGCGGACATTATCATGCTGGACAACATGTCTTTGGAAACCATGAGAGAAGCGGTGGCGCTTATTGATGGCCGCGCGGTTGTCGAGGCTTCCGGTGGCGTCAACCTGGAGACGATCGGAAATATTGCCAAGACGGGCGTGGATGTCATCTCTGTCGGCGCTCTGACCCACTCGGTCAAGGCGTTTGATATCAGCCTGGATTTGAATACGCGCAAACGGTAAGGAGCGACCTGTATGCTACTGGTGATCGACATAGGCAACTCCAACATCGTCCTCGGTTTGTACGAGGGCGAGGTGCTGCGGCATCATTGGCGGATTGCCGCCGACCGGAACAAGACAGAAGACGAGTACGGCATGCTGGTAAAAAGCTTGTTCAGCAGTGCCGGTCTGACGATGGAGCAGGTCAGGGGAATTATCTTTTCCTCAGTCGTGCCGCCGTTGAACACGGTGATTGAGCGCATGTGCGGCAAATATTTGCGCCAAAAACCGCTGATCGTCGGGCCGGGGGTCAAGACCGGGCTGAACATCAAATACGAGTATCCGCGCGAAGTAGGCTCGGACCGAATCGTCAATGCGGTGGCGGCCATTCACGAGTACGGGGCTCCGCTGATTGTTGTCGATTTTGGGACGGCGACGACTTTTTGCTATGTGGACGAGCGCGGGCAGTATTGGGGCGGAGCGATTGCGCCGGGCATCGGAATTTCCACGGAGGCGCTGTTCAGCCGCGCGGCAAAGCTTCCGCGCATCGAAATCACAAAGCCGGCAAGCGTCGTAGGGCGAAATACGATTGCGGCCATGCAGGCGGGCATTTACTACGGTTTCGTGGGCCAGGTCGAGGGGATTGTGCGGCGGATCAAAGCGGAGTACCAGACGGAGCCGACGGTAGTAGCGACAGGAGGGATGGCTTCGCTGGTAGCAGACGAGACATCCTGCATTCAAGTGGTCGATCCTTATTTGACATTAAAAGGGCTGCGCCTGGTTTATGAGCGCAATCAGTGAATTGGTGAAAAACAGCCGTGGAAGGCAAGCGCTGCGGCTGTTTTTGATTGGAGATTTTGCTACACCATTTTGCAATAAAACAATTCCGGATCACCAGGGTCCAGGTGGCTGATGGTTCCGCTGTACTCGTAGCCGAGCTTTTCGCAGAGCTGCTGCATTTTTTTGTTCGATAGGTTAGTGGAAGTGAACAGCTTTGCGGTAGGGCATATTTTTTCCATGTGGAGCATCAGGGCTTTGCCGATCCCTTTTTGCTGATGCGTGGGATGGACGACGACGAGGTGGATAAAGCTTTGCTGAAAAAACGATTGGTTCATGATGGCGAAGCCTGCGACATGCATGTCCAGGGAAGCGACATGACAGTGACCGGCTGCAATAGCGGATTGCAGCTCTTGCTCGCGACTGGCGGAGCCTAGCACGGCGGCATCTATTCGACAGACAGCGTCGATATCGTGAGACGTTGCTGGACGAATCGTTACTATGGCTTTCACGTCCTTCCATCATTTTTTGAGCCGTTTCCTTTCTTGTATGAAGAAGGGCAAGGGTGTTAAACTGAGAGTATAGACTTTGCGTTTTTCGGCATACGAATGAAAAGGAGCCAACGCCGTTGCAGCGGCATTGGACTCCCGGGACAAGAAGCTGTGGCACACCCACGGCGCGCATGATTACAAAACCAGCGAACCCACCGTCGGGCGGTCAACCTTAGGCGGTGGGTTTTCGCTTGTTACGCCGTTTTCTTGCCCATCGGTACAGCTTTCTGCCACTAAACCAGAGGCTGAGCAGCGTTGCCAGTACTTTCAGGCAAAGGTAGAGCGTGCCGAGCGAGACCATCAGCGTCACCTCCTTTGCAGGAAGCTGCGCCGCGGCCTTCCACCGCCAATCTTGTCCTATGGTAAAGTATACCATTGTTTGGTGTGGCAGCCATCCCAAAAAGCTCGTTTGCTCTGTCCTATTTGGTGTAGGCGCGATTGCAGGCGTGCCTGTGAAAGATGGATGGATGGTCCATGGAGTAAAATTCGGTTTCGCGGGCAATTATAAATGCGTAGCTCGCAAAGGGGGCGTGACGTAATCAGAGAAAAAGAAAACGGATTTTGTTATTTTTTCGTTGACAGCGCGTGGCTCACGCGCTACAATGGCTATTGTGCCTAGCAGAAAAGTTATATGACAGTGAACTTTTTAAATGAAATCAAAAAAGTTCTTGCCAAGTCGATGAGCTTGTGATAACATACGAAGTCTGAAAGGCAAACGAGGTGGATCGCTTTGATCCCTTTCATATATACATGGATGGATGTCCGAGCGGCCGAAGGAGCACGATTGGAAATCGTGTAGGCGGGGTTGACCCGTCTCGTGGGTTCAA